>JBJHCI010000179.1:0-5000 GCA_050485925.1 Maricaulaceae bacterium | reverse complement strand
ATCTCGCCCTGCGCGAGCGCGGTGCCGGATTTTCGCAATTCCTGTGGAACTTTGTCGATGGCGAGCCAGTCCAGAACCGCTTCGCGGCGATGAAGGATGTGCCCGCCGAAACGCCCGTGAGTCAGCAAATGAGCAAGGCGTTGAAGGCCGAGGGCTTCAAGTTCTGCGGCCCCGTCATCGTCTACGCGTTCATGCAGGCGACAGGTCTGGTCAATGATCATCTCGTGACCTGCTTCCGTCATGAGGAAGTCAAAGCCTTGGGAGGTAGGCCATGAAGCGCATTGCAGCTATCCTGTTGGCGGGAGCGGCGTTCGTACTGCCAGGATGCAACCATGCCCCCATGCATGCGCTGAAGCGGGATTGTGGGCCGGGCGGCGGAAGCCGGATCGCAAGCATCATGGACTGGCAGTGTACCGATGGTGACGGAGAGGAGCGCCTGCGTCCGCGCCCCTTGACCCGTATTGTCGGCGGCAAGGACTGACCGCGGCCTGTATAGTCGCGTCAGATCTATGGAAAGTTGCGTAAATTCGCGCTAATGCGCGCACTTGGATTATCCGGACGGTCGACATAAACCATATGCGGGCGCTAGGTTGTGGCCAGTCCGGTTACAAGAGTCGCTCCGGGGAGCTTAAATGGGTGCCGCAATCATCCGCGCCACAGGCCTGTGGACGCCGCCATACTCCATATCCAATGAGGAGCTGGTAGAGGCGTATAACAGCTATGTAGAACACTATAACAGCGAGTATGCCGGTGAGATCGCCCGCGGGGAGGTCGAGTCACTGCAACCCTCATCGGTGGAATTCGTCGAGAAGGCCTCGGGCATCAAATCGCGTTATGTGGTCGAGAAGGAGGGCGTTCTCGACATCAAGCGCATGATGCCCAATATCCCCGCACGCTCAAACGACGAGACTGCCATTCTCGCCGAGATTGGCGCACATGCGGCCCGCGATGCGCTGGCGCGCGCGGGCAAGACACCTGATGATGTCGACGGCATTATCGTAGCCGCCTCTAACATGCAACGCGCCTACCCGGCCGTGGCCATCGAGGTGCAGCAGGCGTTGGGCATGGAGCACGGCTTCGGCTTTGACATGAATGTCGCCTGCTCCTCAGCGACGTTCGGCATGCAGGCCGCGGCGGATATGATCGCGGCGGGCAATGCGCGCGCCATTCTGGTCGTCAATCCGGAGATCACCTCGGCGCACCTGAACTGGCGCGACCGCGATAGCCATTTCATTTTCGGGGACGTGGCCACCGCCATACTGCTGGAGCGCGACGAACTCGGCGAAGGCGGCTGGACGATCCTCGGATCGAAACTGAAGACGAAGTTTTCCAACAATATCCGCAACAATTTCGGGTTCTTGAACCGGACAGAGCGCGCCACCGGGGATAATCGTCCGCTGCAGAACGGCTCGCCGACGGACGACAAGCTATTCGTTCAGGAAGGCCGCAAGGTGTTCAAGGAAGTCGTGCCCATGGTGTCGGACATGATCCGCGAGCACATGGACGAGCTGGGGCTGGAGCCGGACGACATGAAACGCGTCTGGCTGCACCAGGCCAATATCAACATGAATCTGATGATCGCCAAGAAGGTGTTTGGCCGCGAGGCGGGCGGCGAAGATGCCCCGACCATTCTGGACGATTACGCCAACACCTCATCAGCGGGCTCGATCATCGCCTTCCACTTGCATTCGAACGATCTGAAAGCTGGAGACAAAGGCGTCATCTGCTCGTTCGGCGCGGGATACTCTGCCGGCACGGTGTTCGTGGAGAAGCTGTAGGATGGACATGCCCGGCGAGGCACATCTTGCCGCGAGGGTCCTGGCCAAGACCAACGAGTATCTCGATTTTCCGAGCGTCGTCGGTCACGAGACACCGTTTCTGGACCATCTGGCACGCGACTTTTCCGGGCTCGGTCTGACGCCCGAGCGCCAGCCCAATCTGTGCATCGTCGATACCGGGCGTGCCGGCCCGGTCTTCATCGCGCATGTGGACCGCCATGGCGCGGTGATCGCGTCGGACGGCGCGGCTATCTATGCCGCCAACGCGGTCAAGAACGACAAGTATGGTGAGGAGGCAGCCGCCAGCCAAGTGCTCGCCGGCCGGGTGAATGAGCGCTATGCCGGCGAGGAGGTGTTTGCCTATGACCGCCGGACAGGCGGACGGCTGGCCTATGGCGATGTCGCCTCGGCGAGCCTTGACGGCCAGGGCCGCATTGTCCTGTCCATTTCGGGCCTGCCGGCCCTACCCACCGGCACGCCGCTGAGCTTTGCCCGTGCGCTGGACCGCAGCGCGAACGGTAGGGTATCGGGACAACTGGACAATCCGGTGTCCGTTGCGGTGCTACGCGTCGCCGCTGAGCTTGGGCTCGGCGGAACGCTGGTCTTCACCGCCGAGGAGGAGATCGGCCGGTCCGCCGGGCATTTCCTGGCTTGGGCAGAGGCCGCGCTTGCGTCGCGAAACGATCTGGTCGTGCTCGACACCAGCCCGTTCGAGGACTCCGCAGCCATGTTGGCCGGGGCGGTGATCCTGCGCCGACGCGATGCCAGCGCCAGCTTCAATGAGGCGATGGTGGCACGCGTGGAACGTGCCGCGACCAGTAGTGGCGCGCCGGTCATCTTCAAGGACGCTTTTGTGGAAGCGGAGAACGCAGCGCGCACGCGTCGGGGCCAGCCACTCAAGGGTATCGGGATCACGGAACTCGGCAAGATCATCGCCCGCTCCAAAGGCGGCTTCACCGGGGCCACCCTGCAACTGCCCACCGTGAATTATCATTCCAATCAGGAAAGCACCTCCCCGCGCGCATTGGTGGCAATGCTGAAAGCCACGCTGGCGGTCTGACAAAAAAAGGCCCGGCACAAAGGCCGGGCCAGTCAGGGAGGACTTGTAAACGCGCGAGCGTCTTACGCGCTCTCGCCGTGCTGGGCGATGTCCACGCCCGTGATCTCCGCTTCCTCGTCCACGCGCAGTTTCACCACGCGTCCCAGAAGGAAGAGAATGAGGAAGGTGATGACCGCGCACCAAGCAGCGGCAGCGAGCGCACCCCAGGTTTGCGTCCATATCAGCAGCCAGTTGCCCTCGATCGCACCGGCCGTGCCGCCAATGGCTTCCACCGCGAACACACCGGTCAGCACCGCACCGACAAATCCGGCAATGCCGTGCAGGCCGAACGCATCCAGGCTGTCATCGTATTTGAGCGCCGATTTCAGCGCCGTCACCGCGAAATAGGCCGCGATGGCACCGGCAGCGCCCAGCACGAAGGCGGCCTGCGGACCGACAAACCCGGCCGCAGGCGTGATCGCGACCAGCCCGGCCACCGCACCGGAGGCAGCGCCAAGCACGGTCGGCTTGCCGCGCAGCACCCATTCCAGCCCACACCAGACGACCGCCGCCATGGCCGCCGCGATCTGCGTGACGAGGGCCGCATGGGCGGCAATCTCGTCCGCCGCGAGCGCTGAGCCGCCATTAAAGCCGAACCAGCCGACCCATAGCATACCAGCACCAATAACGGTCAGCACCAGGTTGTGCGGGGGATGGCCTTCTTTCGGCCAGCCGCGGCGCGGACCCAGGACCAGTGCCAGCACCAGGCCCGCAACGCCGGAATTGATGTGCACCACCGCACCGCCTGCAAAGTCGATCACGCCCGCCTCGTCCAGGAAGCCGCCTCCCCACACCCAGTAGGCAATCGGGGCATAGACGGTGAGCAGCCAGACCGGCACGAAGATCACCCAGGCCTTGAAGCTCAGCCGCTCAGCCGCTGCGCCCGAAACAATCGCCACGGTGATGATCGCGAAGGTCAGCTGGAAGAGAATGAAGACCGGTTCGGGCAGGCCGTCCGCATCGCTGCCCGGCTCCAATCCCGAAAGGAAGAGGCGGTCCAGTCCGCCGATGAAGCTGCCTTCGCCGGTTAGCGCGAGCGAATAGCCCGCAACCGCCCAGGTGAGCGTGACCAGCCCCGCAGCGGCGAGCGAATGCATGAGCGTCGACAGCACGCTCGTCTTGCGCACCATGCCGCCATAGAACAGCGCCAGGCCCGGCACCGTCATCATCAGCACCAGCGCGGACGCCGTAAGGATCCAGGCGGTATCGCCTGCGGAAAACGCAGCTTCTTCCATCGTCGGATCACCCCTTCTGAATGAAATCCGGGGTGGAGCCTGCGTCTGTGTCCGTCAGCTTGTCAGCGCGCGGGACGCTATTGCACCGCAGCAGGGACGGATGTGCCCGCTTGTGAGGCGCGCCTGCACGCAAGCGCAGCAATGACAGCTGGTCCGGCTCAGGCTGCGTCCCGCCAGTCAAGGATCACCTTGCCGGATTTGCCGGAGCGCATCGCGTCAAAGCCGGTCTGGAACTCTTTCGCCGGCAGGCGGTGCGTGATGAGCTTCGAGACATCGAGGCCCGATTGCAGCATCGCCAGCATCTTATGCCAGGTCTCGAACATTTCGCGGCCGTAAATGCCCTTGAAGGTGATGGCGCGCATAATAAGCGAGCCCATGTCGAGGCTGAACGGCTTGGCCGGCAGGCCCAGCATGGCGATATTGCCGCCCATCACCATGTGGTCGACCATCTGTTTGAAGGCGGGCTCTGCCCCGCTCATCTCCAGCCCGACATCAAAGCCTTCGGTCATTTTCAGCTCCGCCATCACATCGCGCAGCTCTTCTTTCATCGTGTTGACGGAGCGCACGCTCGGCACCACGCGGGAGGCGAGATCCAGCCGGTCCGGGTTGATGTCGGTGATGACGATATGGCGCGCCCCGCAATGGCGCGCGACGGCCGCCGCCATGATGCCGATGGGGCCGGCGCCGGTGATCAGCACGTCCTCACCCACCAGATCAAAGGCCGTCGCGGTGTGCACCGCATTGCCCAGCGGATCGAGGAAGGCAGCAATCTCCATCGGCACATCATCGGGCAGCGGCACGACATTGAAGGCGGGGATGCGCAGATATTCCGCAAACGCGCCCGGCATGTTCACGCCAATGCCGCGCGTTTCAGGGTCGAGGTGGAAG
>JBJHCI010000178.1:0-5061 GCA_050485925.1 Maricaulaceae bacterium | reverse complement strand
TGCAGCGGCGATGAGGTCCAGCGTGGCAAGCCCCACTGAGCCGGTTGCCCCCAGTACAGTCACGGAACGCGGGTTCATGAAGCACCGCCCGGCCAGCCGCCCGGCACAGCAAAAGCAAACACGCCCGCAAACACCGTCGCGAGCATCAGGGCGTCCACCCTGTCGAGCACGCCGCCATGGCCCGGTATCAACGTCCCGGCGTCCTTTACCCCGAAGCGGCGCTTGGCCAGCGACATCACAAGGTCTCCCCCCACAGCCATCAGGGCGAGCGGCAGCGCAACGGCGAGAGCATAAGCAATGTCCATACCCCCCAGCATAGCGGTCAGAGCGCCCGCCGCACTGCCAAAAACCAGACCAGCCACCAGACCGGCCCATGTCTTGTTGGGGCTCGCCGCCGGCAGGAGCTTGGGTCCGCCCAGCCACGTACCGGCAAGATAAGCGAACGTATCCGCCGCCCAGACAACGGCCAGCAAGAACAGGAGGCCGTCAACGCCCTGTCCGCGCAGCGCCACCAGCACCGCGGCAGCTCCCGCCACGTAAATCACACCGATAACCGCCTCATAAGCCCGTCCGCGCGCGCGCCGATCCAGCCAGCTGCCCAGCGCGCCAGCGAGTATCCAGATCGCGCACCAGCCAGCCTCCCCCTGAGCGGCCAGAAGCACTGCGCCAACCGCCGTACCGGTAGCAAGCGCGAAGGCGCGCGGCGGCGCCTCCCGGTCCGACATGCGCACCCATTCCCAGGCCATCGCAGCGGCAAACGCCGCCACAAAGATCGCAAACGGATAACCGCCCAGCCAGACAAGGCCCAGTGCCAGCGGTGCCAGCACGGCCGCCGAGGCCAGCCTGCGGGTAAAGGCCGGATCTTTCGGCCCGGGGCGAAGGGGGGCATCACGGCTCACGCTCAGCGCCTCCCGAACCGGCGGTCGCGGCTCTGATAGATGGCGATGGCCTCAGAAAGATGCTCCGCAGTGAAGTCCGGCCAGAGCACGTCCATGAATACCAGTTCAGAATAGGCCGCCTGCCACAGCAGGAAGTTTGACAGGCGCATCTCGCCGCTGGTGCGGATGACAAGATCAGGGTCCGGCAGACCACTGGTATCAAGCCATCCGGCAAAACCGGCTTCATCCAACGGTTCAGCCTTCCCGGTTGCGGCCGCGCGCGCGGCAATGGCATTGGCGGTCCGCACGATTTCGTCCCGCCCGCCATAATTGAACGCGACGGCCAGATTGAACCTTGTATTGGACGCGGTGGTTTCCTCAGCGCGCCGGATGATGGCCAGCATGTCGTCTGACAGACCTTCGCGATTGCCTAGAATGCGTACCCGGACCCCTTCGCGCGCAAGGGTATCCAGGTCTGCATGCACGAACTGGCGCAGCAGGTCGAACAGGGCGTTCACTTCATCCTGCGGACGTTGCCAGTTCTCGGTAGAAAACCCGAACAGCGTCAGATGGGTCACGCCCAGACCGCCCGCCTGGCGCACCAGCGCTCGCACCGCCTCCACCCCCTGGCGATGTCCGAAGGCGCGCGGACGACCGCGCGCGGCGGCCCAGCGCCCGTTACCATCCATGATAATGGCCACGTGGGCGGGAATTCTGGCCGGATCACCGGGCGCGGATGGCATTCTTCAAGGCCTCCCCGGCCCTTGGCGGCGGCGCCGGTCAGACCTGGGTGATTTCTTCCTGCTTCTGCTTGAGAAGCTGATCAATCGACTCAATCGAGGAGTCGGTTTCCTTCTGCACCTGATCTGACAGCCGCTTGTGCTCATCTTCACTGATGTGCCCGTCCTTCTCGGCGCGCTTGAGCGCGTCCATGCCGTCCCGGCGCACATTGCGCACCGCCACGCGGGCCTGCTCGGCATAGGACCCGGCCGTCTTGGCCAGCTCGGCCCGGCGTTCTTCATTCAGCGGCGGAATCGGGATGCGGATCAGCGTGCCCTCCACCACCGGATTGAGGCCTAGCGAAGAATTGCGGATCGCCTTGTCCACGGCCGGGGCAAGGGTCTTGTCCCACACCTGCACCGACAGCATACGTGGCTCAGGAACCGTAACCGTGCCCACCTGAGTGATGGGTGTGAGGCTGCCATAGGCGTCAATCTTGATGGGATCGAGCAGGGCCGGGCTAGCGCGACCGGTACGCAAACCGGAAAACTCCTTTTTCAAAGCCTCCACGGCCCCGTCCATGCGCCGGCCGATATCCTTGAAATCAAAATCGCCTGCCTTGCTCATGATCGTCCTCAATTCCTGTTCTTCGGCCGTGGCCCCACAATCGTACACAAGCCGGTGCCATCAAGCACGTCGGCCAATCCGCCCGAGCGGTGGATATCAAATACCACGATCGGGATCTGGTTATCTCGCATCAGCGTCACTGCCGACGCGTCCATCACCTTCAGATCGCGCGCAATGACGTCGATATAGTCAAGCTGGTCATAGCGTTCGGCATCAGGGTGGGTCTTAGGATCGGCCGAGTATACGCCGTCAACTTGTGTTCCTTTGAGGAGGGCATCGCACCCCATCTCCGCCGCGCGCAGCGCAGCGGCCGTATCCGTAGTGAAGAACGGATTGCCGGTGCCCGCGGCAAAGATCACCACCCTGCCCTTTTCCATGTGTCGTACGGCACGCCGGCGGATATAGGGCTCGCACACCGTTGTCATGGGAATGGCGGACTGCACCCGCGTCTGCACGCCGCGCCGCTCCAGCGCGGTCTGCATAGCGAGCGCATTCATCACCGTGGCCAGCATACCCATATAGTCCGCCGCCGCCCGGTCCATGCCCTTGGCGGCCGCCTGCAGACCTCGAAAGATGTTGCCACCGCCAATGACGAGGCAAAGCTCATAGCCGGCCGCCACCGCCGCGCCGACTTCCTCGGCGATGCGCTCGGCGGTTCCCATGTCGATACCGTAGGCCTGCCCGCCCATCAGCGCTTCACCGGAAATCTTCAGCAGGACCCGGCGATACGGGCCTGACGGTTCCGGCTTCTGCGGCGCTGGTTCATCACTCACCGGGCAAAACTCCTCGTGCGGACAGACAGGCGGCGGAAGCTTTGTGAAGCCATCCGCCGCCGGACACAATTACGATTTGCCGAGCGCTGCCACCTCTGCGGCAAAATCCTCTTCCTTGCGCTCCACACCCTCACCCAACACCATGCGGACAAAGCCCGTGAGCTTTATGGGCGCACCCACGTCCGCTTCTGCCGCTTTCAGCGCGCTTTCCACGGTGTGGTCAGGATCTAATACGAAGACCTGCTTTAGAAGCACGACTTCCTCGTAGAACTTGCGAAGACGGCCTTCGACCATCTTCTCGATGATCGCCTCAGGCTTGCCGGACTGGCGTGCCTGATCCGCGAAGACGGCCTTCTCCCGCTCGATCACGTCAGCGGAGAGCTCGTCCACGTCCACCGCCAGAGCAACAGCCGGCGAACCCGCGGCCACGTGCATGGCAAGCTTACGGCCGAGCTCGGCGAGCTTGGCCTGATCACCAGACGATTGCAGGCTGACCAGAACACCGATCTTGCCCAGCCCCTCGGCAGCGGCATTGTGCATATAGCTCGCCACCACGCCTTCGCTGACCGACACGGTCTGCACGCGGCGCAGGGACATGTTCTCGCCGATCTTGGCGATGAGATTGGTCAGATGGTCAGCGACCGTTTCGCCAGAGGCCATCTTGGCAGCGCCGAGCGCCTCAACATTGCCCGCATCAATACCCAGTGCCGTAATCTCGGCCACGGCGGCCTGGAACAGCTCGTTGCGCGCGACGAAATCGGTCTCCGCGTTCACCTCGACCGCAGCGCCAGCCATGCCCTTGCCGTTGGCGGCCACGGCCACGCCGACCAGGCCGTCAGCGGCCACGCGGTCAGCCTTCTTAGCAGCCTTCGACAGGCCCTTCTTGCGCAGCCAGTCAATGGCCGCTTCGATATCGCCGTTGGTTTCGGCCAGCGCCTTCTTGCAGTCCATCATGCCCGCGCCGGTGCGTTCGCGCAGGTCCTTGACGAGAGCGGCTGTGATCTCGGCCATGGGGAGTCTCCTGTTTTTTGTATGCTCTGATCAGGCTTTAGTGTCTTCGCCAGCCGGTTCGGCCACTTCGGCGGCAGGCGCCTCCTCAGCAGCAGATTCAGTGGCAGGCTCCTCAGCCGCCGGCTCGCTCAGCACAGGTTCGATGGCGGGAGCCGCCGACGCACCCAGATCCACACCCAGCGCAGCCTGACTGTCGGAAATGCCGTCCAGCACAGCATCCGCAACGAGATCGCAATAGAGCGCGATGGCGCGGGCCGCATCGTCATTGCCTGGAATCGGGAAATCGACCGGATCGGGATCGCAGTTCGTATCGACCACGGCCACGACCGGGATGTTCAAACGGCGCGCTTCCTGGATGGCGATCGCTTCCTTGTTGGTGTCGATCACGAAGATGAGGTCCGGCGTGCCGCCCATCTCCTTGATGCCGCCAAGCGAGCGCTCCAGTTTCTCGCGCTCGCGCGAAAGCATCAGCGTCTCTTTCTTGGTGAGCCCTTGCGGCCCGCCTTCCTGATCAAGAATGCCTTCCAGCTCGCGCAGACGACCGATGGAGATTGAAATGGTACGCCAATTGGTCAGTGTGCCACCGAGCCAGCGATGGTTCATGTAATACTGCGCGCAGCGCTGAGCGGCCTGGGCAATCGGCTCTTGAGCCTGACGCTTGGTGCCGACAAACAGGATGCGCCCGCCGCCCGCGGCAACCTCGCGCACCTTCACCAGAGCTTGATGCAGGAGCGGAACCGTCTGGGACAGATCGATAATGTGGATGTTCGAACGCTCGCCGAAAATGAAGGGCTTCATTTTCGGGTTCCAGCGGTGGGTCTGGTGACCGAAATGCGCACCAGCTTCCAGAAGCTGACGCATGGAGAAGTCAGGAAGGGCCATATTCAGTTTTCCTTTTCCGGTTGGCCTCCACAGGGCGGAGCCTGCCACCTCTCACCGAAAATGAGAGCCGGCGCGGCACCGGATCGACACAGGCACGCTTAACGCGTACCGACCGTTGCCCCGTGTGCGGGATTGCGGGCGGGCTTATAGGCTCACAATGCCTTATGCAC
>JBJHCI010000177.1:0-5061 GCA_050485925.1 Maricaulaceae bacterium | reverse complement strand
CTGGAAACCCGCATAGAACAGGAACTCAAGCACCCTTCCGCAGATACCCTTCAACTCGCAGAGCTCAAGAAGCAGAAATTGCGATTGAAAGAGCAGATAGAAAGCCTGAAGCGCCGGCATTGATGCCCATGGCTGCAAAGCAAAATCCGATGAAGGGGGCGGATCCTTAGATCAGGGTCCGCCCTTTTTCGTGCCTACATGGTGTTTTCCAGCCGATGCTGCCCGCGCCCCGTGGACCGGGCCGGGTTGCCGGGCCTATGATCGCGGCAATCTGCCGCCTTTGCCGGAGTACAAACCTTATGGTCGTGCGTGTTCTAGGACTGTGCCTTGTGCTCGCCCTGGCAGGTCATGCACCTTCGCTGGCGCAGCCCCAGACTCGGGCAGAGCTCTGCCCGGCGGGCTATGAGGCCATGCTGGACGGCGATGCGCCGCGTGCGGTTACAGAGCTGCGTGCCTGCCTTTCATCCCGGCTGTATCCGTGGGAGGTCGAGGCCGAATTGCGCCTGCGCTTGGGCGCTGCCCTGCTGGCTCAGGGCGAGGCGGAAAGCGCGTTGTTCACCTATAACCAGATACTGGCGCTTCTGGCGGATAATGACGGCAATCCCGACGTGCCGGTTCTGCGGCGCAATCGGGGCGTGGCCCTGCTCCAGCTGGACCGGTTCGAGGAAGCGCTGCGCGATCTGCTGATTGCCGAACGTGGCCTGCCCAGGGACGATTTCGTCCAGATACTGCTGGGCGGGGTGTATATGGAGCTGGATCGGGGCACTGAAGCTATCGCGGCCTATGACAATGCGATCCGGCTGGCTCCGGACAGTCCGGGCGGCTGGATCGGCCGCTCCGCGGCTTTTATTGAGCTGGGCATGATGGACCGTGCCGTGGAGGACGGGACCGAGGCGGTCCTGATCGCGCCCGAGGACGGCTCTGCGCTCAACGCGCTGTGCTGGGCGCTCGTCAAGGCGGAGCGGGCGAGCGAAGGCATGGATATTTGCCGCGCGGCGGTCGAGGCCGAACCCGATATTGGCGAGATCGTCCATTCGCTGGCCGCAGCCCTTGAACAGACCGGCGATCACGAGGAGGCGTATCTGCTCTTCGCCCGTGCCTATGAGTTGTCGCCGAACAATCAGGCCCTTGCTGACGATTATGCCCGCACCCGCCGTGTGAATGACGACTAACCTTTCAAGACAAACCAGGAGCAGTTCATGGCCGGTTCGGACCGTGTGGCGATCATTACCGGAGGCGCGAATGGCATAGGCGCGGCTTGCGCGCGCCGTTTCGCCGAGGAGGGCGCGCGTGTGGTCATCGCGGATGTGGATGATAAGGCCGGACAGGCGCTCGCAGCGGATCTGGGGGCGGCCAAGGACCGGGCGCTCTATGTCAGCTGCAATGTCGCTGACAAGCTGTCGGTCAACAACCTGATGGCCGAGACACTGTCGGCCTTCGGTCAGGTCGATATCCTCGTCAATAATGCAGGCACTCTGGCAACCGGCGACATCCTTGATCTGGAACTGGCTGATTTCGACCGGGTGATGAGCGTGAATCTGCGTGGCTCATTTCTCGTGGCGCGCGCCGTGGCGCGCCAGATCACCGCCCAGATTGACGACGATGATACCCGGACTGAAGATGCCCGGCGGCGCTATGCCATCATCAATATGAGCTCGATCAATGCGGTGGTCTCCATCGCCAACCAGCTGGCCTATTCGGCCAGCAAGGGCGCGATCAACCAGATGACCAAGGCCATGGCCCTGTCGCTCGCGCCCTATGGGGTCAGGGTCAATGCGATAGGGCCCGGCTCGGTAAACACCGACATCCTCAAATCGGTGGCCGAGGACAAGGCGGCGATGAACAAGATCCTTTCGCGCACTCCGCTCGCCAGGATCGCCGATCCCGACGAGATCGCCGCGATTGCCTGGTTCCTGGCCTCCAGAGATGCCAGTTATATCACCGGCACTTGCATCTATGCCGATGGTGGACGCCTCGCGCTGAATTACGTGATGCAGCGCGAGGATTACGAGGACTAGTCCTCGTCACCATCCTGCGGAGCGCTCTTGCCGAACAGCTCGTCGAGCGTGGTAGGGCCGCTAGTGCCCGGCGCGGTTTCCTCGGCGGGCTTAAGGACATCCTCCTCCACCTTCACCGTGCCGGCGTCTTCCATCGCCTTGCGGCGCGAGGATGCTTTGCGCACCTGCTCATCGAGATCGATCTGGCTGCACAGCCCCAGAGAGACCGGATCGGTCGGCTTGATGTTGGGCGCATTCCAGTGCGTGCGGTCGCGCACGGCCTGAATGGTGGTCTTGGTGGTGCCGACCAGCTTGGAGATCTGCCCGTCGGTCAGCTCGGGGTGATTGCGCACCAGCCAGGCAATCGCGTCCGGGCGGTTCTGGCGGCGCGAGAGCGGCGTATAGCGTGGCCCCTTCTTGCGGGCGGTCTCCTGCAGCTCGGCATATTTCGGCCGGGTCGCCACCATGCGGTAGGCCGGATCGGCTTCGGCCCTGGAGATTTCCTCCGAGGTCAGCTGGCCCGCAGAAATCGGGTCCGACCCGCGCACGCCGGCGGCCACATCACCATCGGCAATACCTTTGACTTCCAGCCGGTGCAGGCCGCAGAAATCGGCGATCTGCTCGAAGGTCAGGCTGGTATTGTCAACGAGCCAGACGGCGGTCGCTTTGGGCATGAGAATGTCGGACATGGGGGCAAGCTCCTTGGTGGCAGACGGTCCGGAAACGCAAAAAACCCGGCGCGGTCCGCCGGGTTTCGGTCGTTCCGACCCTGAAGAACCTGTCCATCAGGACTTAATGCTCATCAGGGATTTATCGAGGGGCTTATAGCGCGTGGCTGGCCCGCTTGGAAGGGGGCAAGCGCGGCTCACGGGATCAGCAGAATCTTGCCGGTCTGTTCCATCGCGTCCATGCGGGCATGGGCTTTTGCCACCGCCTCCAGCGGGAAGGCAGAATCGATCACCGGGCGCACCTTGCCCTCCGCTACCCACGGCCAGACGGTTTGCCTGACAGATACGGCAATCGCCGCCTTCTCCGCATCGCTGCGCCCGCGCAGGGTCGAACCGGTGAGGGTCTGTCGTTTCAGCATCAACCCCATCAGGTCGGCTTCAACGCGTGAGCCCTTCAGGAAGGCGATCTGCACCAGCCGCCCGTCCCGGTTCAGCACGGCAAGGTTTTTCGCCACATAATCCCCGCCCACCATGTCGAGAATGACATCGGCGCCGCCACTGTCCCGGACGGCGCTTACCCAGTCTTCCTCGCGGTAGTTCAGCGCCAGTTTCGCGCCGAGCGCCCGGCAGGCCTCCACCTTGCCGGTGCTGCCTGCGGTGGCGATCACAACCGCGCCATGGGCGGCGGCCATCTGGATCGCCGTGGTGCCGATCCCGCTTGCCCCGCCATGGACAAGGAAGCGCTCAGCCGGTTTCAGCCCGGCCCGGTCGAACACATTGGTCCAGACGGTAAAGACCGTTTCGGGCAGACCCGCAGCGTGGACAATATCCACGCCCTCTGGTGCGGGCAGGACCGATCCGGCGGGTGCTCGGGCGATATCGGCATATCCGCCCCCCGCGACCAATGCCACGACCGGGTCATTTTCCGCAAAGCCCGTCACGTCCTCCCCTGCGGCAAGGATATGGCCGGAGACCTCCAGTCCCAGCCCTTCCGGCGCGCCTTTGGGTGGGGGGTAGAGTCCCATGCGTTCAAACACGTCCGGTCGGTTTATCCCGGCTGCGGCGACCTTGATCAGCACCTCGCCTGCACGCGGCGCGGCGAGCTTGCGCGTCTCTATGCGCAGGGCGTCCGGTCCGCCCGGTTCAGGGGCTGTCACGATGCGGGTGGTGAAGGACTGGCTCATCAGTTCTCGTCCGGACAAGGAAGATTTCGGGCGGTACGGGGGCGACTTTGCACCAGCCTTGAGTCTATGATGGCGTTTGACGGTAAGGCGCGAGGCAGGGAGGACTATCATCCATGTTTGACGATGAGCTTCAACGCATCAAGCCGGGAGCCATAATGCCGGGAGAGGACATCTCCCACCTGGCCGTTTCCGATCTGGAAGACCGCATAACCCTGCTGAAAGATGAGATCGCCCGGGCGCAGGCCATGATCACCCACAAGCAGGACAAGCTGGCCGCAGCCGATGCGGTGTTCAAAAAGGGCTAGTGCGCCTATCGTGCGCCTTTCTGGCCCCGGCCTTGCTTCGGATGAGGAAGTTGCGGGCTTGCAGTCCCGTTTATGGGCAGGCAAGCCAGTGAATGCGAGTAAAGCGGGATTGAGGGGTGAACGCGCCAATGAGTGACGATACAGGCAACACGCAGGCCAGCGCCACACTGGTGGAAGCCGCCGCCGTGCGCGTGGCGGATTTTGCCGCCTCCGAGCACTTCTCCCGCCTGTTCCGCGAGGGCATGGATCTGGTGGAGGAAACGGCCGGCTATCTGGACGGGGCCGGCCGGGAAGACGCCAAGCGTCTTGGACGGGCCGGTGCGCTGGCTTATGCCGCCGAGTCCATGACACTGACCACCCAACTCATGCAGGCAGCTTCGTGGCTGCTGACCCAGCGCGCGGTGAGCGAGGGTGAGATGACGCCCTTTGAGGCCGCGGGTGATAAGTACCGTCTGGGCGGCACTTCGCGCGACAAGAGCGAAGCGATGTGGCCGGCCGGCGATGACCCCTGTCCGTCGCGCCTGGCTGATCTCGTGGCCCGCTCGCGCAGCCTGCACGAGCGTCTTAAGCGCCTTGATGACAATCTCTTCCGCGAAGGGCCGGGCGGCGCAGCCCCGGGCGAGAATCCGCTGGCCGGGCAATGGTCGGCGCTGGAAAGCGCCTTTGCCGGACGCGGTTAGGCCGGATGGCCGTCTGATCGGCGCCGTAAGGTGCCCGGACGCTTTTTCCTGATGCTCACCCTTCGCTGCGCGCGTGCGGCCCGTCCGCGACTTTTCGCGGAACCAGAAATAGAAAACGCCCGCAGCTGAGGGGTTGCTGCGGGCGTTCTTCTAAAGGCCCCGACCGTGTCCAGGAGACACGCGCCCAGGTGAGGGGGGTGGGCGGTTAGACACCGAAGCCTTTGAAC
>JBJHCI010000176.1:0-5145 GCA_050485925.1 Maricaulaceae bacterium | reverse complement strand
ATGGGGGAGCGGTCGTGCCACGGCTGCTCGCGCTCGGGCACGACGAGCGACGCGGCGGCCCCACCGACGGCCCCTGCCAGCCGGAGCGAGAGCCGGACGGTGTGGTGGACCCCGTGGCTGATGGCGTCGTGGGCGAGACGGACCGGCGCAGCGACCGGGCCGAGCATCCCGCCGAGCGCCTGAGCGAGGGCAGTGCGCGCCTGCTGCTGTCAGGCCCGCCTTTCGATGCGCGCCTGCGCTATGGTGTGGTGCGCGTGCGCGACCATGGCATGGGAATCGACCGGCGCTACCTGCCCCGCCTGTCGGAACGTTTTTTTCGGGTCGATGGCCAGAAGAGCGGTCCGGCTGCAGGCACAGGGCTGGGTCTTGCCATCGTCAAGCACATCGTCACGCGTCATCGCGGCGGTTTCTCGGTGGAAAGCGCGCCGGATTCCGGTACCCGCTTCTCGGTATTTCTGCCCAAGCCGACCGTGAAGCAGGTCGGGGACACACTGCCCGAGGCCGGGCAACCGGCCAGTGCCGCAAATCCCTGAGCCGGGTGGTCTGCGTTTCCCACGCCGTCAGCCTGCGGCGTCACAAAACTGTTATTCAACCGTCATATTTGGGTGACTGATCCGGGCCAGTTTGCGCCGCTACTGCGGGCGGCGGCATGCAATCCTCCTGCGGTTAGAGGTTGGCAAGAATGCAACTGACCCTGTTTACGGCGCTGGCCCTGCTTGTGCTAACGGCAACCGGTTTCCTCCTCGGCCGGCGCCATGCACTGGCTATTGCAGAACGCGAAGACGGCAGGCTGCATTCTCTGCCGAATTATCACGGCTATTTCGTTGCGCTGTGGACCGGCCTGCCGGGCTTTGCACTTCTGACGGTTTATGCGGTGTTCGGCCCCATGGCGGTCAATACGCTGGCGCTCGGTGCGCTGGACCGGGCAAGCCAGCCGCTACAGGCTCAGTATGACAGCCTGTTGGCAGCCGACGAGGAGCACGGGGCCGCTGCTGCCAGGCTGACCGCGCTTGATGCCGAGATCGCCGCACTGCGTGCCGAGGCTGACGAGATCATTGCCAGCCAGGGCCCACACGCTGAGGCGCTCGCGCAGCTTCGCCAGCGTCAGGAAGAAAGGCTGTTCGACCAGGACGACGCCCGCTCCATGATGATCAGCCGCGAGGCGGTGCTCGCCGGGCAGGTGCTGGAAAGTCTGGATGACGGGACGGATATGCTGCCTGCCCGCGCCGGATTTGAGTATCGCCGCCTGCCCGCCGAGCAGCGCGAGCTCTTTCTGGCCGATGCGCGCGCGCTGGCCTTCGCCGATACGCTGGCAAGCCGTGACACGCCGGAATTGCGGGCCGCCGCACAGATCATTGCGCCGCGCCAGCAGGCGCTCACCATGACCGCTGCGTTTGGCGCGCTGGTGCTGGCTATGGGCGGGCTGGCCTTCGCGCGTACCCGGCAGTCGCGCAGCTTCCGTGCCCGTAACCGGGTGGAGTGGGTTGTGCGCGCGGCCCTGATGCTCGCATCGGCGATAGCCATTCTGACCACTCTGGGTATCGTCCTTTCGCTATTGTTTGAATCCCTGCGCTTCTTCGCAGCGATAGACTGGCGGGTGCAGGATTTCCTGTTCGGCACGCAATGGAGCCCGCAGACTGCCATCCGGCCCGGCCAGATCGGCCAGTCTGGCTCATTCGGCGCGGTGCCTCTGTTTGCCGGTACCGGCCTGATCATGCTCATCGCGATGCTGGTTGCCGCGCCGGTCGGGCTGTTTGCGGCGATATTCCTGTCAGAGTACGCCGATAGCCGGGTGCGGGCCTGGGCCAAGCCGGTTCTCGAAATCCTCGCGGGTGTTCCCACTGTCGTCTACGGCTTCTTCGCGCTGCTGACCGTGGGCCCGCTCTTGCGCGATTTATCGCTTTTTCTGGGCTATGAGGACGCCGTTACCCAGAGCGCACTGGCTGCGGGGCTTGTCATGGGGGTGATGATCATCCCCTTCGTATCCTCACTGTCTGACGACGTGATCAATGCGGTGCCTCAATCGCTGCGCGATGGAGCCTACGCGATGGGGGCGACCAAGTCCGAAACGATCCGCCATGTCGTGCTGCCTGCGGCGCTGCCGGGCATTGTCGGCGCATTGCTGCTGGCGGTGTCGCGTGCGGTGGGCGAGACGATGATCGTGGTGATGGCTGCGGGCCAGGCCGCCAATCTGACGGCCAATCCGCTTGAGTCGGTCACCACCATCACCGTGCAGATCGTCATGCTTCTGACCGGAGATCAGGAGTTTAACAGCCCGAAGACCCTGTCGGCCTTCGCGCTTGGTCTGGTGCTGTTCGTGCTGACCTTGATCCTGAACATTATCGCTCTGCGTGTGGTGCAGCGCTACCGGGAAAAATATGACTGACAGCTCACGCCCCATAGCGGACGCTGTCCGCCAGCGCCTTGCCAGGCGCCACCGCGCAGAAGGGCGTTTCCAGGCCTTCGGAGCCGGGGCGATCCTGCTGGCCATCGCGTTCCTTGCCGTGCTGCTGGGCACTATCGCCGTGCAGTCTGCCGGTGCGTTCACCAGCCATACGCTGACGCTGCCGATCACGGTCGAGCGCGACTTGGCCGATCCGCGTGGAGATATGAGCGAGGCTTCGCTGCGCCGCGGGAGCTATAACCAGCTTCTCCAACGTGCCCTGCGGGCCGAGATACCCTCGGCGGGGACGCGCACCGAGATGCGTGATCTGTTCAGCTTGTATAGCGGTCTGAACGCGGCCAGCGTGATGCGCCGCGTGGTGGCCGACCCATCTCTCATCGGTCGTGAGATGCGGATCTCCATGCCGGTGAATCACGAAATCGACCTGTACCTCAAGGGCATTACCGTGCGTGAGGACCGCCTCCCTGGCGAAGGCGCGATCAGCGTGGACGGCACGCAAGGCGAGGTGACACTTGGCGGTACGGAACCGGTGTTCGCCCGCTTCGTTTCGCGGATCCGTTCGCAGGCCGAAGACGAACGTAACGAAGCCCTGTCCAGAGCCGAGCGTGCCCGCGCCCGCGCCGAGGCGGCGTCCGACCGTGATGAACGCGAGGCGGCGCTGGCCGCTGAGCGACGCGCCCTGTCGGATGCGGAGCGCTTCGATACCATCATTGACCCTGAAACCTCCATTCTGCTCGGCGCGCGCACGGCAAGCCTGCTCGTACGCGTTCACGGTGGCGTTGTGGCGGTCAGTGCGGTGAGCCCGGACGGACGCACGGCGCAGGGCCGGGTATTGCTGCCGCTTGAGCACGAAGGGGTCAGTGCGGACTGGACCGAATGGGTGATCGAAACGCCTTCTGCCGCGCGCCGCGTCAATGACCAACAGGCCGTCTATGCACGCGTGCTGGAGGAGCGCGGACTGATCGAACGCGGGTTCAACACCCGCCTCTTTCTCAGTGCCGACAGCCGCGAGCCGGAACTGGCCGGGGTGATGGGCGCGTTCATCGGCTCGATCCTGACCATGCTGGTCACGATGCTGCTGGCTGTGCCGATTGGCGTGGGTACCGCGATCTATCTGGAAGAGTTTGCGCCCAAGACGCGCCTGACCGGCTTTATCGAGGTCAATATCAATAATCTGGCTGCCGTGCCGTCCATCGTGTTCGGCCTTTTGGGTCTTGCGGTTTTTATCAATGCGTTCGGCCTGCCGCGTTCGGCGCCACTGGTTGGAGGTATGGTGCTCGCCCTGATGACCCTGCCAACCGTCATCATCTCCTCGCGGGCCGCTCTGCGCGCTGTGCCGCCCTCCATCCGCGAAGCCGCGCTGGGTGTGGGCGCATCGAAGACGCAGACCGTGTTCCAGCATGTTCTGCCGCTGGCTATGCCCGGTATTCTTACCGGGTCCATCATCGGGCTTGCCCAGGCGCTCGGCGAGACCGCGCCGCTCCTGATGATCGGCATGGTGGCCTTCGTTGCGGACGCGCCCGCACTGGGCCTGTCGGGACTGACACAGCCCGCCACGGTGATGCCCGTGCAGGTGTTCTTGTGGTCCGGCGCGTCAGAGCGCGCCTTTGAGATGCGCACAGCTGCCGCCATTCTGGTGCTGCTGACGCTGATGATCGTTTTCAATGCGGTGGCAATCTATCTGCGCCGCCGTTTCGAGCGGAGATGGTAGTATGGCCGAAGGTATGAATCCGGCTGGCAGCGCCGGTACGGTCTATCATCCGGCAATGGGCAGCCGGGCCGTCAAGGTCTCGGCCTCCGGCGTGGATGTGTTCTACGCCGATAAACAGGCCCTGTACGATGTGTCACTCGACATTCAGGACCGTTCGGTGACGGCCTTTATCGGCCCGTCGGGCTGCGGGAAATCGACCTTCCTGCGTTGTATCAACCGGATGAATGACACGATCGATACGGCCCGTGTACAGGGCTCGATCCGCATTGATGGCGAGGAAATCAATGATCGGGGCGTGGACCCGGTCCTCCTGCGCGCGCGCGTCGGCATGGTGTTCCAGAAGCCCAATCCGTTCCCCAAGAGCATTTATGACAATGTGGCCTACGGGCCGCGTATTCACGGCCTTGCCGGTTCCAAGGAGGAACTGGACGCGGTCGTTCAAACCTCGCTGCAGAAGGCAGGGTTGTGGGATGAGGTAGCCGACCGGCTCGACCAGCCCGGCAATTCGCTGTCCGGTGGTCAGCAACAGCGCCTCGTCATCGCGCGCGCCATCGCTGTCAATCCGGAAGTAATCCTGATGGACGAACCGTGCTCGGCGCTCGATCCCATCGCCACCGCGCGCATTGAGGAACTCATTGACGAGCTGCGCGAGAATTACTGCCTGATCATCGTGACCCACTCCATGGCCCAGGCCGCGCGAGTGTCACAGATGACGGCCTTCTTCCACCTCGGTCATCTCGTGGAGTACGGGCCGACGGAGGAGATTTTCACCAATCCGCGCGACCGGCGCACCCAGGATTACATCACGGGGCGTTTTGGGTGATGCGCGCGTTTAATTTCGGCGGGGCCAGCCCGGCCCCTGAAAGGCCCACACCATGACCAATCCGGTTCAGGGACATCACATAGTAAAGGCATTCTCCGAGGAGCTGGAACAGCTTACGGCCAGCGTTGCGACGATGGGCGGGTTGGCGGAAAGCCTAGTATCGGACTCCATCGACGCCATTGTCACGCGCGACAGCGACCTGGCTCT
>JBJHCI010000175.1:0-5147 GCA_050485925.1 Maricaulaceae bacterium | reverse complement strand
GTGTTCGGCCATGTCTTCAAGGGCGTGGAATTGCTGGGCGACATGTTCAACGAGGCGGAAATTCCAGAGGACTGGCTGCGCAACGAGATGCGCCGCCATTTGACCGAAGAGGAAATGGCCGAGCTTCAGGCGATGGATTTCGACGAGCTGATGGAGACGCTCAATCAGCGCTTGGCTGAGCAGACCGAGCGCCATGAGGGCGGCAATAAATGGATCGGCACAGGGGGGACGAGCCCGTTCGGCCATTCCGGCTTCAACCCTTCCGGCGTGCGCATTGGCGGCCAGAGCCAGCACAAAAAGGCCGCCAAGGTGTGGGAGGCGCGCCGCTACAAGGATTATGATTCCGACCGGGAGCTTGGCACCCGCAATCTCAAACTCGCGCTTCGCCGCCTACGCAAATTTGCCCGCGACGGGGCCGATGAGGAGCTGGACCTTTCCGGCACGATCAACGCGACGGCCAAGCAGGGCTGGCTCGATGTGAGGATGCGGCCCGAGCGGCGTAACGCCATCAAGGTGCTGGTGTTTTTCGATGTCGGCGGGTCCATGGACCCCTATATCCAGCTGACCGAGCGGCTCTTTTCGGCGGCCAAATCCGTCTTCAAATCGCTCGATTATTTCTACTTCCACAACTGCATCTATGAGGGTGTGTGGAAGTCCAATCTGCGCCGCCAGTCAGAGACCATGCCGCTCTTTGATGTGCTGCACAAATACCCGCACGACTACAAGGTGGTGATCGTGGGCGATGCCTCGATGGCGCCTTACGAGATCACCCATCCCGGCGGCTCGGTGGAGCACTGGAATGCGGAGGCCGGCGCGGTCTGGCTGAAACGCCTGGTCGACACCTACCCCCACCTCATCTGGCTGAACCCGCAGCCGGACAAATGGTGGCAGCACACCTATTCCATCGAGCTGGTCCGCCAGATCATCGGGCCGCAGCGCATGTTCCCCCTCACGCTGGAAGGCCTTGACGGCGCGATGAAGGAACTGGCGAGAAGGTAGCTACACTTTCGTCGTTCCCGCGCAGGCGGGAACCCAGAGCCGCTTGTCACCATCAGAGCCCTATGATCTCTGGATCCCCGCCTGCGCGGGGATGACGAGGGATAATGAAGCAAACACAGCGTTTTCCCGACGAAAGTCGGGACCCAGAAGTTTCCTGGGCACCGGCTTGCGCCGGTGAAACGCGGATTAGGTGTTGAAAGGGATTTGGGTCCCAGCTTCCCCGTTTTCACGGGGACAGGCGGGGACCGGGACCCCGGTGTCTTGACCCTCACCTCGCAACCGGGTTCCCGGGCTTGACCCGGGATCCAGAGCAATCACCCCGCCATGGCCTGATCGGCGGCATGGGGAAGGCCCAGCGCGCTTTCCACGCGGCGCACCCAGCCCTGCACGGCCGGGAAATCGGCAAGATTGAACCCGCCCTCATGGGCAACGCGCGTGTAGGCCACGAGCGCAATGTCAGCGAGGGTGAGCGTCTCGGCTACAAAATACTCCCGCGCCAGAAGCCGCATCTCCATCACGCCGAGCGCGCGGCGGCCCCGTGCCAGAAGCTGCGGGTCGAGATCATCGGCGCGCCTTGCGTGGAATTTCAGCTGACTGCGGCGCACGGCGATATTGGGCTCGTGCGAATACTGTTCCCAGAACAGCCATTCCATCACCTTGGCGCGGTCGAACGGGTCAGCCGGGATGAGGTCGGAGCCCTCGGCCAGATAGGTGAGGATGGCGTTGGACTGGGCGAGCGTGCGCCCGTCGGCCCGCTCCAGCACGGGCACCTGGCCTGCCGGGTTGAGGGCGAGGAACTCATCGGTGCGACTCGCCCCGGCGAAGATGTCCACCTCCACCCATTCGAAATCGAGGCCGAGATATTGCGCCGTCCACAGCGCTTTCAGGCAATTGCCGCTCTCGTGATGACCGTAAAGGCGGAACGGGTCCATGGCGTGAAGATGCTCCCTGCATGCTGGCCCCATCAAAGCATGGCTCCGCGATTCTGCGGAAGCGGTTTTACCGCCTGCGGCAGCATGGCAGGCTTTCGCGCGGCGCGCGGCGGCCTATAAAGGCCCTGTGACGCTTTCCTGCTCTAGCTTTCAGGTGGCCGCCTTGCCGATTGATCCTGCCGACCTTGCCGCCCGCACCGCGCCTGATGGCTGCCAGACCATGGCCGAGGTGCGCGACGGGGTGGACCGGCTGGACCGGGCGCTGGTCGCGCTGATCGCCGAGCGCACGCGCTATATGGAGGCGGCGGCGCGCATCAAGCCCTCGCGTGATGTGGTGCGCGATGACGCGCGTATCGAGGATGTTCTGACCAAGGTGAAGGCCGCCGCGAGAGCAGCAGGCGTGCCTGAAAGTCTTGCCGAGCCAGTCTGGCGGGAGCTGGTGGAGCGCTCCATCCAGCACGAGCTCACCGTGTGGGACGCAACGCGCGAACCGCAGAGGAAGGTCCGCTAGCGGTCAGGGCTCAGGCCGCCTGACGCTCGCGCAGGGCATTCTCGATGGCCTCAAGCGTCGCATCGGCCGCCGCCCGCACGGCTTTGAACGCTTCAGGGTCCAGTGGGCGCATCTCAGCATCGGCGCACGCCTGCCCCAGCGCGGCAGCCCCCACACCACGCGCGGCACCTTTGAGCGTATGGGCCAGCCGGCACCAGAGCTGTTCATCACCGCCTGCCTTGGACAGTGCATCAAGGGTGGAATGAATCTGCCCGCGCAGCAGCGCGTACAGTTCCACCTCAAGCCCGGCATCCCCGCCTGTATAGCGATGCAGATGTGCGCTATCGAGCAGCACGAGCGCTGATGGCGAAGGCTCGGTCATGGCGTTCCCCCTTGATGTTCGCAAAACTGTAATGCGCCCGGCTTAACACCTGCTTCATAAACACGCTTAACGGAACGCAAATGCCGCCCGGTCCGTTTTGGGGTGGCAAGGGCGTGCCCGCCAACCTAGGTAAGGTCCATGCGAAAGTCCGGCGGGCCCGCCCGCCTTCGATAAAGACCGCTACGGAGGAGACGTCCGCCATGATCCTAACCGATGCCACCCGCCTTGCCGGTTCCGCTATTGAGGGGCTTGCCCTCTTTGCTGCTGCCGCATGCGCGGAAAGCACGGATGCAAACCAGAACGAAGAGGATGCTGCCATGTGGCGCTTTGAACTTGCCCCCCTGCCCTATGCCTATGATGCGCTTGAGCCGGTGATCGATGCCGAGACGATGGAGCTGCACCATTCGCGTCACCACCAGGCCTATGTGACCGGGCTCAATAATGCGTTGGAAGCGCGCGAGGATTTGCGCGGCGTGCCGCTGGAAGATCTGCTGGCGCGCATGAGCGAGCTGCCCGCGGCCTTCCGCAATCATGGCGGCGGTCACTGGAACCATGCCTTCTTCTGGGAAAGCATGACCGCGCCGGGCACGGGCGATGCGCCCAGCGGCGCATTTGCCGAGGCGATCAACGCTCAGTTCGGCTCGCTCGACGAGATGAAGAGCCAGTTCAACAGCGCCGGTGCGGGCCAGTTCGGTTCCGGCTGGGCCTGGCTGATCGTCAACGGGAATGGTGAGCTGGAAATCACCGCCACCCCCAATCAGGACAATCCGCTGATGGATGTCGCCGACACGCGCGGCACGCCGATCCTCGGCAATGATGTGTGGGAGCACGCCTATTACGTCACCTACCGCAATCGCCGTGCGGACTATCTCGCCGCCTGGTGGCAGGTGGTTAACTGGGATGTGGCCAGCGCACGCTATGACGCGGCCGTGGCGGGGAACTGACCGCTTCAGCTGTCCCTGATCGAGGGATGGAAACCCCGGACGGCAACGTCCGGGGCTTTTCGTTTTCCGCCCACGGATTACGCGTTTCACCGGCGCAAGCCGGTGCCCAGAGATCCATTTATGGCACCGCAAGGCCGGCAGGCTGCCGGGCACTTTGCCCGCCGCAACGCACGGATGTGCGGAGCATCAGAAAAACTGGATCCCGACCTTCGTCGGGAAAACTAAAGGTGTTGTGAGGCTCTGGAAGGAGAACCTACCCTCCCTCCGCCGCCTCGATCGCCGCGAACATGGCAGCGAGGCGCTCATCATGCTCCTGCGTCCAGCGGCGCGTCTCGAACTGGCGGGCGAGCTCCTCTGCGGCGGCGCGCGCAAAGGCGATATCGCCTGCCGCCAGACCTGCGGCCACCTTCTCCTCGGCTAGATCCGTTGCCAGCGGCACGAACTGAAGCTCTATGACGCGCAACGTCTCCACCGCGCCTGCATCGTCACCGGCAGCGCGCTGGGCCAAGGCCGCGTTGACACGCGCGAACACCGCGCTCATCCGGTACTCGTAGCCAATCAGGCTTTCGACATCGCGGCGGCGCGGGCCGGTTAGGGCTTCATCGAAATAGTCGGCAAGCTGGTTGAAGCGTGTCGCGGCAAGCGGGTAGTCACCCTCCTGGTAGGCTCGATAGGCAGACCCGGCCGTGTAGCGATATCCGTGGCCATAGGCCATCCATTCCAGCGCCAGCAGGGTGTAGAGCGGCGGCGTTTCCAACGGCCAGTCCTCTGGCGTTTCGTTATACCAGCGCGGCGCGGGTTCGGCGGCACCCGCAGAGAGCGCAGAGGCCCCGCTGAGGGCCATCAGGAGAGCGGCGAGGGCAAGGAGGCAGGCGCGCATGAGACGGCTCCAGCGGGCGAAAAACCGCCCTTGCGGGCCATGTCAGATCAGAGGAGCGATGCGCGCAACTGAAAAGCGCGGTCAGCCCACCTTGCGCGCTTCTGGCCCGGTATCGGAGAGCACGTCATCGCGCACCGGGCGAGGCGCGCCGAAGAGGTGGCCCTGACCGTAGGCGATGTCGAGATCGAGGATTTCGACCACCATCGCCTCGGTCTCGATCTTCTCCGCGATAATGTCCACGCCATACCGGGCGAAGAGACCAGCGATGTCTTCCGGCGCGATGGTGCCGGGTTCGCGCCCTGCCACCGGCATCTGGCCATTGGCGACCTCGATGAGGCGCAGCCCCTCCACCTTGGCAAAGCGCACATTGGCCCGCTGCAGTTCGGCCAGATCCAGATTGAGATTGCTCACCTGGTCGATGGAGAAGCGGAAGCCGTAATCGACCAGCCGCGCCATGTGGCGGGCCGCTATCGAGGAGCGCGCATCAAAAGCGGCCTGCGGCATTTCGAAGATCAGCGAG
>JBJHCI010000174.1:0-5175 GCA_050485925.1 Maricaulaceae bacterium | reverse complement strand
TCCTTGAGGATATCCGCAATATGGTGGCCACCCATGCTTGACCGTTTCGCGCTTGTGACGCGGCTTTTCAGCCGCTTGCTGATGCTTATCGGCGCGGCGGGGATCGTCGCCATGACCGCGATCATCGGCTGGCAGGTCTTTGGCCGCTATGTCCTCAACGCCAGCCCCGCCTGGACCGAACAGGCCGCCCTGGTGCTGATGGTCTGGTTCGTGATGTTCGGTGCCGCGGCCGGCGTGCATGAAGGCTTCCACATCCGCATCGGCGTCTTCGTGGAGGCTCTGCCGCGCCGTATCCGTACCGTCTGCCGGGCCTTTGCGCTGATGGTGATTGTGGCATGCGGAGCTGCGCTCACCGTGTGGGGCACAGAGCTCGTTATCGCGGTGTGGAGCCATGTCATCCCCACACTCGGCATACCGCGCGGGATTGCCTATCTGCCGCTTCCCGTCAGCGGCGCACTGATCGTGCTCTTTGGCATTGAGCGCCTTGCAGAACTGGCCGCGGGGCGCGAGCGCGGGCGCAGCGAGGGGGAAGACTGATGGAACTGGCTGTTCTCCTTGGGGTGCTTGTCCTCCTTCTGGCGCTCGGCGTGCCGGTAGCCTTTGCCCTGTTGGGTGCCACGCTCGCCGCCTTCTTCGTGCTGGACATTCCTGCCGTGGTCGCCGTGCAGCGTGTTGCATCGGGGATGAGCGTGTTCTCGCTCATGGCGATACCCTTTTTCATATTCGCCGGTGAGCTGATGCACCGGGCGGGCATAGCCGAGAGACTGGTGCGCATAGCAGAAGCCGCTTTCGGGCGCTCACGCGGCGGGCTGGGGCAGGTGGATGTTGGCGCATCCATGCTGTTTGGCGCGGTTTCCGGCTCGGCGGTCGCCAGTGTCTCCGCGCTCGGCTCCACCCTCATGCCGATGATGAAGAAGAAGGGTTATCACGCCGACTACGCGGTGAATGTCACCTCGACCTCTGCCGTGGTCGGCCTTCTCATCCCGCCCTCGCACAACATGATCATCTATGCTGCCGCGGCAGGCGTGGGCGTCAGTGTCGGCGAGCTTTTCATCGCCGGCATCGTGCCGGGGCTTTTGACCGGTGCTTTCCTGATGTTCGTGGCCTGGCTCGTGGCCGTGCGCCGCAACTATCCGCGCGGGGAGTTTCCCGGCTGGCCGGCCTTCGTGGCGGCCTTTGCAGCCGCCCTGCCCGGTCTGATGACGGCGGTGATCATTGTCGGCGGAATCCTGGGCGGCTTCTTTACGGCAACCGAATCCTCCTCCATCGCGGTGATCTATACGCTCGTGGTGGCGTTTCTGGTTTATCGCTCGCTTAGCTGGACCGCCTTTATCGAGGCGACGCTGGCGGCGGCCAAGACCACCGCCATGGTGCTCTTCATCATTGGCGCGGCGTCCGGCTTTGGCTGGGTGCTGGCCATCCTTGAGACGCCGACCCAGCTGGCGGACGCCATCCTCGCGCTGACAGACAACCCCATATTCATCCTGCTGATCATCAACCTCATCCTGCTGATGCTCGGCACCTTCATGGACATGTCGCCCCTGATCGTGATCACCACGCCCATCTTCCTGCCCATCGCGGTGGGACTGGGCATCGATCCGGTCCATTTCGGGGTGATCATGATGCTCAATCTGGGGATCGGCCTCGTCACCCCGCCCGTGGGCTCGGTGCTGTTCGTCGGTGCGGCCGTGGGCGGCATGCGCATGGAAGAGACCATAAAGACGATCTGGCCCTTCTACGGCGCGCTGGTGGCCGCCCTGATGGCGATCACCTACCTGCCCTTCCTGTCCATGGGACTTGTCGACCTGATGCGAGGCTAGCGGAGTATAATCGCCTCCGCGCTCGCCCGGTTCAGGGCGAGGGGAATGTCATAGAGCACCGCAAGGCGCGTCAGCGCCTTCACGTCAACATCGTGGGGCTGCGGGCTCATCGGATCGGTGAAGAAGATGAGGGCATCCAGCCGCCCTTCCGCAATCATGGCGCCCAGCTGCTGGTCACCGCCCAGCGGTCCGCTTTTCAGCGCCGTCACCTCCAGCCCCGGATAGGCCTCCATCAGCCGCTTGCCGGTTGTGCCGGTGGCATAGAGCGTGAGCTGCGACAGGCGATCCAGATGCCCCCCCACCCACTCAAGCAGGACCGGCTTGCAGGCATCATGGGCGACAAGGCCAAACGTCTTCATGCGTACACCCCAAAAAAGAAAACCCCGGACCAGCAAGCCGGTCCGGGGCAAGAAGCTACTATCGGGAGAGATCAGTAGCGATAGCGAATACCGAACAGGAACTCTCGGCCGGTGTGGTGATAGACGCTCACCCGGTTGGAACTGTCCGCGTACTGGTCGTTGAACTCGTCGGTCAGGTTGATCCCGTCGAAGGTCAGCGTGATCTGATCGGTCAGCTGATAGCGCACCGCCGCATCCACGTTGAACGTGCTGTTCTTGCCTTCCTCGTCATTGCCGTTCCGGCCCGGGAAGTTGGTCAGGTACGGATCACGGGCATTGACCGAAACGCGCGCGCTCAGGCGGTCATCGTCATAGTAGAGCGTCGCGTTGTAGGAATTGCGCGACAGGCCGGTCAGCTGGTTGGTGCCGGCCGCCCCGTAATTCACCTCGGAGTCCACCCAGGTGTAGTTCAGCACCGCGCCAAAGCGGTCAAACGGACCCGGCAGGAAGGTGAAGGGACGCACCCACTGCACCTCGAACCCGCGCAGGTCACCGCCCTCACCATTCACGTTGCGGGTAACATCCATGAGCGGATCCAGCCCGCCTGCAAGATCACCAGCAAGTGGAGAACCGGCCGCCACAGCCGAGGCCGGAAGACCAGTCTGGCTGAACGGAATGGTCTCGGTCGCCCGCGCCACGAAGGAGTCGATATCCTTGTAGAACAGAGCCACCGCGAACATGGACTCGTCCTCGAAATACCATTCAGCGCTCAGGTCGTAATTATTGGCCCGGAACGGATCGAGGAACGGATTGCCGTAGCTGACGGTATAGGCTGTGCCCGAAACGTTGCCGCCCGGCGTCAGGGCACCCAGTGACGGGCGCGACATCACCTGGGCCGCGCCGAAGCGCAGAACCATATTGCTGGTCGGTTCGATGGCAAGGTTGAAGCTCGGCAGCGTGTCTGTGTACTCGTTATCCACCGTCACCTGCACGCCGGAAATGATGCCCGTGGAGCTGGTTTCAGTACGCACCACGCGCACACCCAGATCGCCGCGCACCGGCATGCCGCCAAGATCACCTCGGAAGTCGACCTGGCCGAAGCCGCCGAGATTTTCTTCCTGCACATTGCGGATATTGCCGTTCTGCGGGGTGAGCGGCAGAGAGTAGAGATTGACCATGCCGGCCACGACCGGGATGTTCGGGATGGCCCAGCTGGTCACATTGCCTGCCGGCATGCCGAGCCCGCTGCCAAAGCCGGTCACCTGTGTGGCCATGGCCGCCGTCACGGGCACCCATTCGGCCGCGCTCAGAAGACGGTCGCGCCGGCCCTCCCAGGTATCGAACTCATAGCGCTTGAAATTGATGCCGCCGCGCAGGGTGATATTGTCGCTGAGATCGAACTCGGCGTTGAACTGCGCGGTCTCATAGGTGTTGTTCACATAGTTCGGGCGGTCCCGATACTCGGTGAACACGTAATTTGTCGGGTCGTTGACATCAAAACCCCAATTGATCAGCGGGGTCCGGCTATTGCCCCGGTAGTCATAGGAGAAGCCGTCGGAGTCGAAATTGGTAAACAGGATGGTCGACTGGACCGGATTGTCGAATTCCGACTTGGAATGACCGATCATGCCATCCACCCGGAACCGGTCGGTGAACTCGTGGGTCAGCGACAGGGTGAACTGGGTGAAGGTTGTGGTCAGCTCGTCATAGCGGTGCTCGGCATAGACATCGTTATTGTCGAACACGCCGTAGATGAGGTTGTTATTCCCGTCGATGGCGTAGTCGCGCACAATCATGGCCGGCTTGCCAACCAGCTCTGGTACGGCACTGCCGCCGCGCGAGAAGGCGAAGTTCTCAAGGAATTGCTCTGAACGGGTCGCATCGAAGCGCGAATAGAGCGCGTCAAAGCTGATCTCGGTCACCGCGCTCGGGCGCAGTTGCAGCGAGCCGGTCAGGCCCAGCCGCTCCTGATCGTGCACCAGCCGACCATAGCGCGGAATGCGCGGGTGGAAGGCATTGTTCACGGCGGCGAGTTCCGCAGCGCTGCTGCACGCGGTGCAGGCGGCGAAATTGTTCGCGTTCTGCCAGCGCACAGTGGAGTGACCTTCCTCCAGCTGCGAACGGTTGGAATAGGCGACCGAGAACAGCCAGCCGAACGTGCCATCGCTGTTCTGGTCAGCAATCAGGCCGGTCAGGCGCGGATTGAACTCTTCGGAGAGATCGTTGTAGCCGATCTGCGCCCCGCCGGCGAAGGTGAAGCCGTTATAGTCGAACGGACGGGCTACGCGCAGATCGACCGTGGCACCGAGCGAGCCCTCATCCACCGACGCGGATTGCGTCTTGCGGATCACCACCGACTGGAACAGCTCCGAGGCGAAGGTGTTGAAGTCGAACGAGCGCGAGCGGTTGCCTCCACCAGAGGAGTCCGTGCCGCCGGTCACGCTCAGAGCTTCCATGCCGTTGATACGCACCCGCGAGAAATCCGGGCTGAGGCCGCGCACCGTGATCTGCCGGCCCTCACCGGCATCACGGTCAATGGCAACGCCGGGCAGGCGCTGGATCGCTTCAGCGAGGTTCAGGTCGGGAAAGGCCGCGATATCGTCGGCAACGATCGCGTCCACGACCCCGGTTTCCTCTCGCTTGAGTGCGGCGGCCGCCTGCAGGCCAGCCCGGAAGCCGGTAACGGTGATGACCTCGGCGGGCTCCTGAGCGCCCTGGGCACCTTCCTGGCCCAGGGCCGGTGCCGCTGTCAGAGCGGCTGCCAGTCCAAGCACGGATACACCGGCCATCAGCCGGCGTGTAGCTACACTTCCACTGCGGGTAGACATTCCTTTTCCTCCCCTGACAGGCGGCTGTTTTTCAGCCTGCCTTACTGTGATTCCAAACCCTGAGGCGCGTTACCGGACTCTTATGACACCGGTAGCAATTTTGGCCCCAAAAACAGCGGCCACGCCACCCCGTCCGATCCGGACTCACTTCATCGGTCCAAGGTCATAATGACAGCAAATGACACCGGT
>JBJHCI010000173.1:0-5176 GCA_050485925.1 Maricaulaceae bacterium | reverse complement strand
GACCATAATAGCGCAAATTCTGGTCAGAATCTATTGCGGGGTTACCGCAACACATCCTTCGCGATGATGACGCGCATGATCTCGTTCGTGCCTTCAAGGATCTGGTGGACGCGCAAATCGCGCACGATCCGCTCGATCGGATAGTCCTTCAGATAGCCATATCCGCCATGCAATTGCAGGGCGTCATTGGCGATCTTGAAGCCGAGATCGGTCGTGAACCTCTTGGCCATCGCGCAGTATTTCGGCGCAGACGGATCATTGGCATCGAGCGCCGCCGCCGCGCGGTAGAGCATGAGGCGCGAGGCTTCGAGCTCGGTTGCCATGTCGGCCAGCTTGAATTCATTGGCCTGGAAAGCGGAAACCGGCTTGCCAAACTGCTTGCGCTCTTTGGCATAAGCCACTGCAAGATCGAAGGCTTCTGCCGCGCCGCCGAGCGAGCATGCGCCGATATTGATGCGCCCGCCATTGAGGCCCTTCATGGCCAGCGTAAAGCCCATGCCTTCGTCGGCCAGACGATTCTCCACCGGCACACGGCAGTCTTCAAACGTCACGACGGCTGTGGGCTGCGAGTTCCAGCCCATTTTCTTCTCGTTCGCGCCAAACGAAAGACCGGGGGTACCCTTTTCGACCACGATGGTGGAAATGCCCTTCGGCCCGTCCTCGCCCGTGCGGCACATGACGACATAAAGGTCAGATACGCCGCCACCGGAGATGAAGGCCTTCGAGCCGTTGAGCACATAATAGTCACCATCGCGTACGGCCTTCGTGCGTAGGCTGGCCGCATCAGAGCCCGCGCCGGGTTCGGTGAGGCAGTAGGAGCCGATAATCTCCATGGCTGTGAGGCGCGGCAGCCAGCGCTGGCGCTGCTCTTCTGTGCCCCATGTATCGATCATCCAGCTGACCATGTTGTGGATGGAGATGAAGGCGGCGGTCGACACGCACCCGCGCGAGAGCTGCTCAAAGATCAGCGCCGCATCGACCCGGCTCATGCCTGATCCGCCCACATCATCGCGGGTGTAGATCCCCGCAAAGCCCATTTCAGCGGCTTCTTTCAGGATATCGACGGGGAAGTGCTTTTCCTCGTCCCAGCGGGCCGCATTGGGCTTCAGACGGTCATCAGAGAATTTGCGGGCGGCGTCCTGAATCAGCGCCTGCTCTTCCGTCAGCTCGAAATTCACGGCAAACCTCCCGGCAGCGTTTTGTGGTCTTTGGCACGCGAGATAGACGAAATGGCCCTGTTTCCCAATACCCGCCTGCGGCGCACGCGCAGCCAGCCTTGGATACGCGATCTGGTGCGCGAGACGCATCTGACCCCGCATGACCTGATCTGGACGATTGTGGTATCAGACAGCGCCGATCCCATCGAGCCGGTCGCGGCCATGCCCGGCACGGTACGCATGAATGTCGCTGAAGCCGCCAAAGCGGCCAGGCGCGCACGTGATCTAGGCATCCCGGCAATCGCCGTCTTCCCGCATATCGATCCCTCGCTGAAGGATGGTTCGGGAAAGGAAGCACTCAATCCCGACGGCCTCGTCATGCGGGCGGTGAAGGCCATGAAAGACGCTGCGCCGGAGGTGGGCATTATCTGCGATGTCGCGCTCGATCCCTTTACCGATCACGGCCATGACGGCGTCATGGAGAACGGCGTCATCCTCAATGACGCCACGGTCGATCTACTGATCGCGCAGAGCCTCGCGCAGGTTGAGTCGGGCTGTGATGTGCTGGCCCCATCGGACATGATGGATGGCCGCATTGGCGCGATCCGCACCGCGCTGGAAGAGGCCGGTCACACCGACACGCTGATCCTCTCTTATGCCGCCAAATACGCCTCCGGCTTTTACGGGCCGTACCGCTCCGCCATCGGTTCGGCGAAGCTGCAGAGCGACAAGAAAACCTACCAGATGGACCCGGCCAATAGCGAGGAAGCCCTGCGCGAGGTGGCCATGGATATCGAGGAAGGGGCCGACATGGTGATGGTCAAGCCCGGCCTGCCCTATCTCGATATCGTCACCCGCGTGAAAGAGGCGTTCGGCGTGCCGACCTATGCCTTCCAGGTGTCCGGCGAGTACGCGATGATCATGGCAGCCGCCCAGAATGGCTGGATCGATGGCGAGCGGGTGATGATGGAGACCCTCACCTGCTTCAAGCGCGCAGGTGCGGACGGCATCCTTACCTATTTCGCGCCCATGGCGGCAGAGATACTGGGGGATTAGCGGGTTATTCGGGCCGCAAAGCGGCCCGCAAGCGCGACCGCGCGCCCGGGCCTATGCGAGGAGCGACGCACGGATGTGCGGAGCATCAGTAAAAACGAGCTGGGCACCGGCGTTCGCTATTGAAACGCGAGCTTGGCCCTAATCAATCTTGCCAATCGGAGGCAGGGACCAGCCAAACAGGATGGCCGCTCCGCGGATCACAAAGGCCAGTGCGGCTGCGCTCAGCGCGGCGACACTCGTCATCACACCGAACTGTACCGCGATGATATAGACGGACGCTCCCGCGAGTGCGGCAAGCGCATAGATTTCCGCGCGCAGGACCAGTGGCACCTCGTTGACGATGATATCGCGCAGGAGCCCGCCAAAGGCCGCGCTCATCACGCCGGTCAACGCGGCGATGGACCAGTGCGCTCCGGCGGCAAGGCCGGCCTGCGCACCGATCACACAGAAAACGCTAAGGCCCGCCGCATCGGCCCAGACCAGCGCTTTCATGCGTATGCCTTTGCCCGACGTGACCAGCGCCGAGCCGTAATAGCCGACCACCCCGCCAATAAGCGCCAGCGCGAGATATTCCGGCGCATTGACCCAGTATACGGGCAGGCTTCCCAGGATCATGTCGCGCAGCGTGCCACCACCCATGCCCGTCACCGCGCCCAGAATGGCCGCGCCGAACGGATCGAGCCGATTGCGTGCAGCGATGATCCCGCCGGACAAGGCGAATAGAAACACGCCGGCATGATCGAGAATGGAAAACAGGAGCTCGACGCTCATTCGCGGTTAAGCCGCGCGATGAGGCTGGAGGTATCCCAGCGCTTTCCGCCCATCGCCGCCACTTCGGCATAAAACTGATCGACCAGCGCCGTGACCGGAAGCTTAGCACCATTGGCCCGCGCCTCCTCAAGTGCGATACGAAGATCCTTGCGCATCCATTCAACAGCAAAGCCGAAATCGAACTTGCCCTGATCCATGGTCTGCCAGCGGTTTTCCATCTGCCAGCTCTGCGCCGCGCCCTTGGAAACCGCGTTGATGACGGTTTCTACATCCAACCCGGCGGCTTGCGCGAAATGAATGCCTTCGGACAGCCCTTGCACCAGCCCGGCAATACATATCTGGTTGACCATCTTGGTCAGCTGACCCGCCCCGGCCGGACCGGCGTGAACAATGGCCTTGGCATAGGCCGCCATGACAGGTTTCGCCTTCGCGAAACTATCCGCACTCCCACCACACATGATGGAAAGCTGGCCATTTTCCGCGCCCGCCTGCCCGCCGGAGACCGGCGCATCGACAAAGCCCAAGCCTTTGGCAGAAGCCGCCTCATGAAGCTCGCGTGCCAGCTGGGCCGAGGCGGTGGTGTGATCAACCAGTACCGATCCGGGAGGCATCGTCTCGAGCAGAGGCAGCGCCACGGCGCGCACATCAGGATCGTCGCCAAGGCACATGAAGACGCAATCGGCACCCTGGACGGCTTCCGCCGCGCTCGCCGCTGCCTTGCCGCCATGGCGTTCTACCCAGCCTTCCGCCTTGGCCGGCGTGCGGTTCCAGACGCTCACCTCATGGCGAGCGGCTTTCAGATGGCCTGCCATCGGAAAACCCATCACACCAAGGCCGAGGAATGCCGTGCGCGCCATAAACTGCTTCTCCTAGCTACCGGTATTGGCAAAGACCGAGCGGTGGAAGACCAGAGCGGCATCCTGACGCGGGCGGTCAAACGCCAGCACCCTGCCGACAATAATGATGTGATCGCCGCCTTCGTGAACGGAATCAAGGGCACATTCAAACCGGGCCAGCGCCCCGTCAATCAGGGCTGCACCGGTCTGTCCCGCCGTCCAGCGCCCGCCGGCTTCTTCAAGATCATCAAGACGTGCACAGGCCATGGCCAGCGCCTCCTGATCGGCGGCAAGCACGTTGATCGCGAAGTGACCGGCATTGGCAAACTGCTCATAGCGCTCGCTGGTCCTGTCCAGCGACCAGAGCACGAGCGGCGGGTTCAGCGAAACCGACGCGAACGAGTTGATGGTCAGCGCCCTGACCATATCGCCCTGACGGACCGTTACCACCGCAACCCCTGTCGGGTAGCAAGCCAGCGCGTCGCGGAAGGCCCGTGCCTTGTCCAAAATCTGCCTCCGTGCGCGGCTTCAACCCGGTCTTAACCCTGTTCACCTAGTATGCGGCGAAATAATACCAATGGGTGGGTGTGAGTCATGGCTTCCGGTCAACCGATCATCATAAAGAAAGTCAAGAAGGGTGGGCATGACCACCATGGTGGCGCGTGGAAGGTGGCCTATGCCGACTTCGTGACCGCGATGATGGCCTTCTTCCTGCTTATGTGGCTGATCAACACGGCGAGCCCCGAGCAGAAGCGCGGCATTGCCGACTATTTCGCGCCCGCGAGTGTCAGCCCCTCCACCTCCGGTTCCGGCGGCATCATGGGCGGGCGTGAGTTTGGTGAGGAAGGCGCACGCTCGCGCGGTGCCTCGGCGATCGTGGAGCGCCTTGCGCCCCAGCACGAGCGCACGATCAGCCCTGATCAGCGGCGCAACCCCGAAGCCAGCGACGATGCCGAGAACCCGGACATTTCCCATACCGCCATCGCCAGCGCCATGGCGCGGCGCGAAGCAGCCGAGTTCCAGAGCGCGGAACTGTCCCTGCGCCAGGCCCTGCAGGACATGCCGGAGCTGGCTGAACTCTCCCGTCACGTCATTATCGACCAGACGCCTGAAGGCCTGCGCATCCAGTTGATCGACGAGGAGGGGCGGCCGATGTTCAATGCAGGTGCGACCCGTCCCAATGAGCGGGCCATCGTCCTGTTGCGTGCCGTGGCCGATGTTATCGACCAGCTCTCCAACCGCATCACCATTTCCGGCCATACAGACGCCTCACCGACACCGGCGGGCGGCACATCCAACTGGGAGTTGTCCTCGGCGCGCGCCAACGCGGCCCTACGCATTCTCCAGGAGCGCGGG
>JBJHCI010000172.1:2972-5177 GCA_050485925.1 Maricaulaceae bacterium | reverse complement strand
GTGCTCAGGCGCTCGTCCGAACCGCTGGTGATCGTGCCGCAGATCGAGCACTTCCTGCGTGCGCCGGCTCCGGTGATCGTCGCCAAGGCCAATATCAAGAGCCGCGTCCACCGGCGGGTCTATATGGATTATATCGGGGTAAAGCGTTATCGCGAGGATGGCGCGGTCATCGGCGAAACCCGCTTTGTCGGCCTCTTCACCGCTGAAGCCTATGACCGCATGGCGCGCGATGTGCCGCTGATCCGGCGCAAGGTGCGCCGCGTGCTGGAGAGGGCCGCCAAAACGCCCGGCAGCCACTCGGCCAAGAAGCTTCAGCACATCGTGGAGAATTATCCGCGTGACGAGCTGTTCCAGACCTCTGAAGAGGATCTGCTGGAAATCAGCCAAGGCATTCTTCACCTCTATGACCGTCCGCGCACACGCCTCTTCCTGCGCCGCGACCAGTTCGACCGTTTCGTGTCCGCCCTGCTCTATGTGCCGCGCGACCGCTATAATACACGTGTACGGATGGAGGCTGGCGAGTTTCTGCGCGATGCGTTCAATGGCCGGCTTTCGGCCTTCTACCCGATGTTCGGTGACGGCGCGCTGGCCCGGGTCCATTTCATCATCGGGCTCGATCCGTTCAATCATCCCGAACCCGATCCGGCCGCGCTGGAGCGCCAGATCGCGCTTCTGGCCCGCACTTGGGAAGACAGCCTGGAAGCGGAAGCACGCCGCTGCGGCGACGCCGATCTTCTGCGTGCCAGCAAGGCCTATCTCAATGGTTTCACCGCCGGTTACCGCGAGCGCTATGAACCCGAAGAAGCGCTCGCCGACATCCAGCGCATGGAAACGCTGCAAGCTGGCAATATCCGCGCCGCACGCGTCTACCGGTCCGAGGACGAGGACGACGCCCATCTCAGGGTGAAGCTCTACAGCCATGGCCGGATGCTGGCCCTATCGGCTGTCCTGCCTGTGCTGGAAAATCTCGGCCTGCACGTGGATGCCGAGGCCGGCTATCCGGTCCAGCGCGCCCGCGAGGACGGTGAGGACAGCGAAACGATCTGGGTGCACGAGTTCGAGGTACATGCGCGCACCGGCGCGTTCGGCAAGCTGGAAACCATTGCGCCCCTGTTTGAAGACGCGGTTCTGGCGGTGTTGGACGGCCGCACCGAGGATGACGGTTTCAATACGCTGGTACCCGCCATCGGGGTAAGCTGGCGCGAGGCGGCCTTCCTTCGGGCCTGTGCGCGCTATCGCCAGCAAACCGGGCTCGATCCGTCCCAGTCCATCCAGGAAGAGGCGCTCAGCAGCCATCCGGAGATCGCGCGCTGCCTTCTGGAGTATGCGCGCACGCGCTTCGATCCCTCGCTGGAGCTCGACGAGAAGGCGCGCGAAGACCAGGCCGCGACGCTGGAAAAGCGGCTGCGCACCAAGCTCGATGCCGTGTCCAGCCTCGACCACGACAAGGCGCTGCGCCGCCTTCTGAAGCTGATGAAGTACACGCTGCGTACCAATTTCTACCAGAGGGGCAGGAATGGCGTACCCAAGCCATGGATCTCGCTGAAGATCGCGAGCCGCCGTCTGCGCGATCTGCCTGCACCGAAGCCTTATCGCGAGATTTTCGTGTGGAGCCCGCGCGTGGAAGGCGTGCATCTGCGCTTCGGCCCGGTGGCGCGGGGCGGTCTGCGTTGGTCTGACCGGCGGGAGGATTTCCGCACCGAAGTGCTGGGGCTGGTCAAAGCCCAGCAGGTGAAGAACGCGGTGATCGTCCCTGTCGGCTCCAAGGGCGGCTTCTATGCCAAGCAATTGCCTAAGCCCTCTGACCGCGACGCCTTCATGGAAGAGGGTCGCGAGAGCTATCGCACCTTCCTGCGCGGCATGCTGGATATCACCGACAATCTGGATGCCGACGGCAATATAATCCGCCCGGAAAATACCGTGTGCTGGGACGGGGAAGATCCGTATCTGGTCGTTGCGGCCGATAAGGGCACCGCCAGCTTCTCCGACATCGCCAATGGTGTGGCCACGGACGAATATGATTTCTGGCTGGCCGATGCGTTCGCGTCGGGTGGTTCTGCCGGTTATGACCACAAGAAGATGGGCATTACCGCCCGCGGCGGCTGGGAGTCCGTGAAGCGCCATTTCCGCGAGATGGGCAAGGATATACAGACAGAGCCGTTCACCGTCATCGGCGTGGGCGACATGTCCGGCGATGTGTTCGGA
>JBJHCI010000172.1:0-2962 GCA_050485925.1 Maricaulaceae bacterium | reverse complement strand
ATATCCGGCTGATCGCGGCCTTCGATCACCGTGACATCTTCATTGATCCGGACCCGGAAGATTGCGAGGCGAACTGGAATGAGCGCAAGCGCCTGTTCGAAATGGATCGCTCCAGCTGGCAGGACTATGACAAAAAGCTGATCTCCAAGGGCGGGGGCGTGTTCTCGCGCTCGGGCAAGGCGATCACGCTCACTGACCAGATCCGAGAGCTGACCGGGCTGGAAGGTAAGACCGCGACTCCCAGCGAGCTTATGCATGCGTTGCTTAAGGCCCGCGCCGAGCTTTTATGGTTTGGTGGGATCGGCACCTATGTGAAAGCCTCGACAGAGGAGAACTACCAGGTCGGCGACAAGACCAATGACGCGGTGCGCGTCAACGGATCGGAGCTGAAAGCCCAGGTCGTGGGCGAAGGCGCGAACCTGGCCCTCACCCAGGCCGCGCGCATCGAGTTTGCCCGCCATGGCGGGCGCATCAATGCCGACTTCATCGACAATTCGGCGGGCGTGGATTCCTCCGACCACGAGGTGAATATCAAGATCCTGCTCAACCCGATGCTGCGGGCCGGCGAAATGAAGCTGGACGCGCGCAACAAGCTTCTGGAATCGATGACGGACGATGTCGCCGCCCATGTGCTGCGCCATAATTACGACCAGTCGCTAACCCTGACGCTTGCCCGCCACCGCGCGGCGGAAGACCTCGATGCCCATGAGCGTCTCATGGAGCGGCTGGAGGCCGACGGACGCCTCGATCGGGCAGTGGAAGGCCTGCCCGGCGGCGATGCCATCCGGGCGCTGAAGGATCAGGGTGAGGGGTTGACCCGTCCGGAAATCGCCATCCTGATGAGCTATGCCAAGATCGCGCTGTTTGATGCGCTCGTAGCCTGTGATGTGCCTGACGACCCTCATTTCGAGGATACGCTGGTCACCTATTTCCCGAAAGCGCTGGCCAAGTTCGCAAAGCAGATGCAGGCCCACCGGCTGAAGCGGGAGATCATCGCCACGCGGCTGGCCAATGACATGATCAATATGGGTGGGCCTCTCTTTGTGCACCGCGCGCAGGAAGGCAGCGGGGCCGACATCGCCACCATCGCGCGCGCCTTCGCCGCCGGTCGGTCCATCTTCCGCTTTGATGATCTCGTGGCGAAGATCAATGCCCTGGACAACAAGATCCCCGCCGAGGCTCAACTGCGTCTGCACGAGGAGGTGATGACCCTGCTCTCACGCCAGACCGTCTGGCTGGCGCGGCGCGCGCGCGCCGAGGACGCGGGCAAGGCCAGCCCGATTGCCGACCTCATCGCTGCTTACCGGGATGGTGCAGACAAGCTGAAAGACTGGGGAGAAACGATTATTTCCGGCCATGAACGCGCCGGCGTCGCCGGTCGGCTGAGTGCGCTGAAAGATGCGGGCGCGCCGGCGAAGCTGGCCCTCGAAGCGGCAACTCTCCAGCCTCTGACTCCGGCGACGGACATTGTCGATCTCGCCAAGGGGGCGGGCTGGCCACTGGAAGCGGCGGCGCGGCTTTATCACGAGTGCGGCGACCGGTTCAGCTTCGACGCGCTGCGCACCGCTGCCTCCAGCCTCTCGTCCACCCTGCACTGGGACCGGCTGGCCGCGCGGCGCCTCACGGAAGATCTTTATGCCAGCCAGCTGGCCATCTGTGAGGCGATTGCAGGCTTTGCGGCCAGCGCTGGCGGCAAGCTTGCCACCGGCGCGGAAAATCCGTCAGTCGACTGGGCCGAAGAGCTGGTTTCGTCCTGGCAGGTCGTCAATGCCCATGATGTGGATCGCGCCGACAAGGCGATCGAGGAATTGTCTGCCTCGGGCAGTTGGACGCTTTCCAAGGTGGCGATCGCATCTACCGAGTTGCGCGAGCTGGCTCAGGCTGCCAAGACGGGTTAGACGGCCAAGCCCTCGTCCTTCGAGACGCTTTCTTACGAAAGCTCCTCAGGATGAGGGCTCAAGGGTACTTTTCCTCATCCTGAGGGCGAGCGAAGCGAGCGTCTCGAAGGACGAGGAAAAGCTAAGCCGCAACGATTGTCCCGTCTTCCACGCGCACCGGGACGGGTTTGAGGCCCGCCTTGCCCGCAGGCCCGCCCACGCACGCCCCATCCTTGATGGCAAAGCTGGCTCCATGGAACGGGCAGACGATGAAGCGCTCCTCGCTGATCAGTGTGCGCCCTGACGGCAGGCACAAGGGGCGACCCTGATGCGGGCAGACATTCACATAGGCGAAGGCCTCTTCCCCCTTGCGCACAAGTAATATGGGCAGGGCCTCATAAGCCGACGGCCCCGCGCCCGGATCAGCGAGCCGATCCAGCTGGCCCAGCACCGTGCCGCTTGGTGGAAGCTCTGTCATGCTCACGCGCCCTCCGTCTTGAAGGGACGCGACAGCAGGCCCTCAATGGCTGCATCGACACTGATCTGACCGCTCACAATGCCGGCGACCGCCGCGCTGATCGGCATCTCCACATTGTGCTTGCGGGCGAGTTCCATGACGGCGGGCGCGCTGGCGACGCCTTCGGTGACGGAGTTGCGCGAGGCCATGATAGCTTCAAGCGTCTCTCCCCGCCCTAGCGCCAGCCCGCACGACATGTTGCGCGATTGCGGGGAGGAACAGGTCAGAACGAGATCGCCCAGCCCGCAAAGCCCGGCGAGCGTGTCCTTCTTCGCGCCCAGAGCGACGGCAAGGCGCGTCATCTCCGCATAGCCGCGCGCGATCAGAGCGGCATGGGCCGACTTGCCAAGCCCGCGCCCCTCCACAATGCCCGCCGCAATGGCGAGCACGTTTTTCACCGAACCGCCAATCTCCGCGCCAATGAGATCATCGGCCAGATAGGGCCGGAAGCTCTCCGATCCGATCAAGGAAACGAGCTTCTGCCCCGCCTTGTCATCTTCACAGGCGAGCGTAACGGCGGTGGGCAAAGAGCGCGCCACATCGGAGGCAAAGGAAGGGCCGGAAAGGA
>JBJHCI010000171.1:0-5221 GCA_050485925.1 Maricaulaceae bacterium | reverse complement strand
TGTTCAACCTGCTGGGCCCGCTCTCCAATCCGGCAGGTGCCAAGCGCCAACTTCTGGGCGTGTTTGATGCGCGCTGGCTGATCCCGCTGGCAGAGGCGCTGCGCGATCTGGGCGCTGAGCGCGCCTTCATCGTGCACGGCTCTGACGGGCTTGATGAAATCACCACAACCGGCGAGACGCGCATCGCAAGCCTTGAGGCCGACGGCTCGATCCGTGAGTTCACCATCACGCCGGAAGATGCTGGCCTCTCCCGAGCGAGCCTGGAAGAGCTGAAAGGCGGCGAACCGGCCGAGAACGCCGCCGCGCTGAAAGCGCTTTTGCAAGGCGATACAGGGCCTTACCGCGATATCGTGATGCTCAATGCCAGCGCGGCCCTGATGCTCGCAGATCTTGCTGGTGACTGGCGTGAAGGCGTGGAGATGGCGGCCCGCTCCATCGACAAGGGCAAGGCGCAAGCCGCGCTCGATCAACTCGCCGCTATTACCCATCTGCCGCCGGAGGCCGCGCCATGAGCGATACGCTCGCCCGCATCGCCGAGTACAAGAAGGCCGACATCGCCCAGCGGAAAACGGCGCGCAGCTATGAAGATGTCGCCGCCGCCGCCCGCGCCGCGTCTCCGGTACGCGGCTTTGCCGCTGCGCTGAAACGCGCCGCTGGCGAGACCGGGCTTGGCCTCATCGCCGAGATCAAGAAAGCGAGCCCCTCCAAGGGCCTGATCCGCGAGGACTTCGACCCGCCTGCGCTGGCGAAGGCCTATGAGGCGGGTGGAGCGACGTGTCTCTCCATCCTCACCGACACCGAGAGCTTTCAAGGCGCGGATGAGCATCTGACCACGGGCCGCGCGGCCGTCTCCCTGCCCGCTCTGCGCAAGGATTTCCTGTTTGATCCCTGGCAGGTCGCCGAGGCGCGCGCGCTCGGCGCGGATTGCATTCTCGTCATCCTCGCTGCGGTGGATGACACACTTGCCGCCGAGCTGATTGACGAGGCAAACCGCTGGAACATGGACGCGCTGATCGAGGTGCATGACGCGCCCGAGATGGAACGTGCGCTCGCCCTCTCCTCGCCGCTGATCGGGGTAAATAACCGCAATCTGCGTACCTTCGAAACCCGCCTTGAGACCTTCGAATCGCTGGCTCCCATGGTGCCAGCCGGTCGGTTTCTTGTTGCCGAGAGCGGCATTTTCACCCCTGCCGATGCGCAGCGCCTGAAAGCCGCTGGGGCGCGCGCCCTGCTGGTAGGAGAAAGCCTGATGCGTCAGGCGGATGTGAGCGCGGCAGTACACACCCTGATGACGCCAACCACCCTGCGGACCGCGTAAATGCTTGACCGGACAGCGGAACAGGTATAGAACAAATCGGAACGCTTCCGGTTTTGTTCCGGAGGATCCAACTGCTACAAACTGTGAGGCCCCTCATGCTCACCCGCAAGCAGCACGAGCTTTTGCTCTTTATCCACAAGCGCTTGTCCGAAGACGGCGTGTCGCCCTCCTTCGACGAGATGAAGGATGCGCTGCAACTCGCCTCCAAATCGGGCGTCCACCGGCTCGTCAGTGCGCTGGAAGAGCGTGGCTTCATCCGACGCCTGCCCCACCGGGCACGGGCGCTCGAGGTCCTCAAACTGCCGGATTCTGCCGCACCGCCTGCCCGCAACGCGGGGGGCAATGTAGTGCAGGCCGACTTCTCCCGTTCCGATGCGGTCTCTGACGCGATCGACGTGCCCCTGCTTGGCAAAATCGCGGCCGGTGTGCCGATCGAGGCGATCCAGCACGAGCGTGACCGGCTGGGCGTGCCTTCTCAAATGATTTCCGGCGGAGAGCATTTCGCCCTTGAGGTGGAAGGCGATTCCATGATCGATGCCGGCATTCTTGACGGCGATGTGGTGATTATCCGGCGTGGGGATACGGCCAATAATGGCGAGATCGTTGTCGCGCTGGTCGATAATGAGGAAGCCACGCTCAAACGCCTGCGCCGCAAAGGTGGCTCGATTGCGCTGGAAGCGGCCAATCCTGCCTATGAGACCCGCATTTTCGGCCCGGACCGGGTGCAGGTGCAGGGCCGTCTGGTCGGCCTGATCCGGCGCTATCACTAGGGGCTCGCTTTTCCCGCGTCCTTCGAGCGCTACCGCGTCCGCAAGGATGAGCGAAAAAGCGCCCTAAGCCCTCATCGTGAGGAGGCCTGAAAGGCCGTCTCGAAGCACCAGGGCGCTATGCAATGCCCGACCTTCTTTCCTCCGATAGGATAGTGCCCCTAACTTTTCCGTCCCCAGATGCGGTTACGTACGGCATCATTCGCGCCGCGCAGGCGCACGATTCGGCCATCACGCACCCAGAACTCAGCCCCGCCCAACTCTTCGCGGGCGGTGGCATCCAGAACGGGCGCCGCACAGCGCCGTTTCAGCCAGGGACTTATCGCAGCGCGCGCGATAATGAGATCTGCACGGGTGCAGTCCTCCTCTAGCGAGGCCGGGTGCTCGCTGATCGCGATGCGCAGGCCCTCGCGCGTGACGGTGAGACAGCCAAGCGGATCGCACGCCATCTCACCTCGGGGCGCAGCCGACAGCCCCGTCCCTGCCCTCTGTAGCAATACGCCTGCCTCGAACCGGCCCCGCCTGCGGTCGGAGACGAACCAGCCGTCTTCCCCGTCCTGCGCGTCTGCGCTCCTTGCCACCAGCACGCCTGATGAGGTGACCATCATGTCCGGCGGGGGCGAGAACGCCCAAAGCGCCATGCCCGCGGCCACGACCGGCGCGCCTGCCACGCGTACCAGCCCCTTGCCAAACGCGATGACGGCAAAGCCTGTCGCATAGAGCGCGATGATGAGCCCGGAAGGCGCAATGGCCGGAATGGCCGCGCCGGGCAGGCTGGAGGTCCATGTGGCGATGGCCAGCACGATCTCCATGCCTGCCGCGCTGACCTTGAGCGGCAAGGCCTCCAGCCCGAACGGGGTCAAAGCGAGGCCGATCACGCCTGCGGGCATCACCCAGAAGGAAAAGACCGGCATGGCGGCAAGATTGGCTCCGAACCCGTAGGCGGCCATGCGCTGAAAATGGAAGGCGGCAAAAAGCCCTGTCGCCCCGCCCGCCACCAGGCTGGTGACAGCAAGCCCTGCAAACGCATCGCGTGCGCGGCCCACAAGGCCCGGCGCGGTGCGCACGCGGGTCATGCGCCATCTCTGCCAGGCTTCATACACGGCTATGAGGGCGGCGGTAGCCGCAAAGCTCATCTGGAAACCGGCAGCGGCCACGCTTTCAGGCGTCAGGATGAGGATGATGAGGGCAGCGAGCGCCAGCGACTGGAAGGACACCGCCCGTCGTTCCAGCAATATCGCGGCAAACATCACCGCCGCCATCACGAAGGCCCGCTGGGTGGAGACGGCCGCGCCGGACAGCACGAGATAGCCTAGTGCGGCGGCCAGCGCGATGAGAGCGGCCGGTTTTCGCGGATCCATGGCGCGCGCCACCGGCTCGATGGCGGCAATGCCCCAGCGCGCGGCGAAATATATCCCGCCCGCCAGCAGGGCCATGTGCATGCCGGAGATCGCCAGGATATGGCCGAGGCCGGAGAGACGCAGCGCCTCAGCATGGACCTCGCTCACCCCGGAGCGTTCTCCCGTCAACAACGCCGCAATGACGGGGCCCGCCTCCCCACCTGCGATATCGGCGATGCGCTGGGCCAGCCGCCAGCGCCACGCCAGGAAGGCCCGCAATGTCCCGTGGCCCTCAATTGCGACCGGTTCGGGCCTCGTGACGGAGAAACCTGCCAGCGCGATACGTTCAAACCAGGCTGCACGTGCCCCGTCATATCCCCCCGCCGCCACCGGCCCGCGCGGAGGCGACAGCACGGCCCGGACGGAAACTGCATCTCCGGGGGTCAGCGTGGTGGTGTTGATGCGTAACCGCGCACGGTGGGGCAGCGTGCCGTCAGCGCCTTCCAGAGCCGTCACCCGCAGCACGACGCGGCCCGAAGCGCCGCGCCGCTCGATGCGCTCCACCCAGCCCTCAATGGCGCGGGCCCGGTCCGAGAGCGCGATCTCCGGCGCCATCATGGAAAGGGCGCGCATCTGGGTGTGGGCGAATCCCGCCAGCAGGCAGGCGCAAAGCGCCGCGCTCACCATCAAGGCAGGGCGTGCCCGTAAGGCAAGCGCGAGCAGCGCGGCAAGCCCCGCTGCCGTCCAGAGCCAGGCCGGTAGCGTGGCGGGCGGTTCGTTTGAAAGTGAGATATATCCCGCCGCGCCGAGACCGAAAGCCAGAGGTGCCCACAAGACCAACCCCGCTGCCCGCACCGAGCGGGCGGGCAGCAGCGTCCTGAAACGCGCCATCAGACGCGCGCGCAACGCGGTCGCGCCAAAGCGATGGCGCGGGACAAGCTGCGCTAATCCGGCCCTTGCTCTCCCCCACATGGCACCCACCCTGCTACACTTCAGCAGCAAGACTATCTCTATGCGCGCCATACATGCTAATCATCGCGCACCTTCGCAGCGCAGCAACTCCTCGCACGTGCAACAAAAGACCGAGATCATCACGCGCTTTGCGCCTTCGCCGACCGGCTTCCTCCATATCGGGGGGGCGCGCACAGCCTTGTTCAATGCGCTGTTTGCGGCCCGCTATGGCGGAACATTCAAGCTGCGGATAGAGGATACCGACCGGGCCCGCTCCACCAACGAGGCGGTAGCTGCGATTCTGGATGGAATGACGTGGCTGGGCCTGAAATGGGATGGTGAGCCGGTCTCCCAGTTTGCCCGCGCTGACCGTCACCGCGAAGTGGTGGACGCGCTGATCGCCTCCGGTCACGCCTTTCGCTGCTATTGTACACCTGAGGAGATTGAAGCCCTGCGCGAACGGGCCTTTGCCGAAGGCCGCGCCCTGCGTTCGCCCTGGCGGGACCGCAAGACCGAAGATGCTCCCGCCGGCGCATCATTCACCGTGCGGTTCCGTGCTGGCGACAGCGATGTGGTGCTGGACGATGCCGTGCAGGGCCAGGTGCGCTGGGCGGCCAAGGAATTTGACGATCTCATCCTGCTGCGCAGTGATGGCAACCCGACCTATAATCTCGCCGTGGTTGTCGATGACCATGATATGGGCGTCACCCACATCATCCGGGGCGATGATCACCTGGTAAATGGCGGGCGTCAGGCACAACTTTATGACGCGCTGGGCTGGGAGCGGCCTGTTTTTGCCCATATCCCGCTCAGTCACGGCCCCGACGGCAAGAAGCTCTCCAAGC
>JBJHCI010000170.1:1291-5246 GCA_050485925.1 Maricaulaceae bacterium | reverse complement strand
GTAGCTGGATCATCCGGCCTGAACTGGCCCTGACCTGGCTGTCCATCCGAGAGGACGGGTTCAACGAGGTCGCCCAAGGCAGCACCCCGACCGATCTCGCACTCTATGTCGACAGCCGGACCACCTCGGCGCTCACGGGCGGGGCCACACTGACCGCCGGGCGCATGTTCCGCCGGGCCGGAAGCTGGTGGCTGCCCTATGCGCGGGTAGGCTATCGGGGCGATTTCTCGGGCAACTCGTCCACCACCACGGCACGGTTCGGTGTAGACGGGACCCCCTTCACGCTGCGCGCGTCCGATATGCCCAGCGCCGGCCTTCTGGCAGGCCTTGGCCTCTCGGCGGGGTCGGAGTACACCACCTTCACCTTCGCTTATGACGCGGACATGCGTGACGAATATATCAGCCACGTGCTGCGCCTTGTCCTGCGGATGAATTTCTAAACCGGCGTTAAAAAGCCTTAACCATGACCGGGCAAAAGTCCGGTCATGGTTCTGATCCGCGCATTCCTTGTTCTGACGCTTGTCTTGTTGGCCACGGCGGCATGCAGCCATCGCGCGCCGCCCGCCCAGCCGGAGAACGCCTGCTCAATCTTTGCCCAGTACCCTGCCTGGCGACGCGCGACCGAGCGCGCGGAGCGCCGCTGGGGCATATCGCAGGGCACCCAGCTCGCCTTCGTGAAGCGAGAGAGCAGCTTTCAGGCCAATGCCCGCCCGCCCCGCACCCGGCGCCTGATCGTGCTGCCCGGCCCGCGCCAGAGTTCAGCCCGAGGCTATGCACAGGCGCTGGACGCCACCTGGGACTGGTATCGCAATGAGACCGGCAACCGCTCTGCCCGCCGGACCAATTTTGCCGACGCAGTGGACTTCATCGGCTGGTACGCCTCGATGAGCCGGCGCCTGTCGGGTATCTCGCCCGATGATCCCCGTAATCTCTATTTCGCCTACCATGAAGGCCATGGCGGCTTTAATCGTGGCACCCACCGCTCCAAGGCGTGGTTGCAACGCGCCGCAAGCCAGGTTGAGGCCGATACCCGCCGCTATGACAGCCAGCTGCGCTCCTGTCCCCGCCGCGGCTGGTTCCGCAGCTAGGAACGGACCTTCGCGCTTTCCCGCAACATGCCGGATCGGGCAAGGTGTCTGGCGATGACCCACGATTCGCAAAACGATCTGTTTGGTGGCGGTGCGCCCGCAGCGAAGTCCGCCTCGCCCGCTCCGCGTGTCGAGCCTGCGCCCGTGAAGGCGATGGCGACGCCGCCTGTGCAGCGTGCGCCAGAGCCGGTAAAGGTCAGCCCCGCACCGTCAGCAGCCGCGTCCACGCCGCCGCCCGGCGGGTATGACGCCTCGGCCATCGAGGTGCTGGAAGGGCTGGAGCCGGTACGCAAACGGCCGGGCATGTATATCGGTGGCACCGATGAGCGCGCTTTACATCACCTCTTCGCCGAGGTGCTGGACAATGCGATGGACGAGGCCGTGGCCGGCCATGCCGACCGGATCGAGGTGCGCCTCGATGAGGAAGGCTTTGTTACCGTCACCGATAACGGCCGGGGCATCCCGATCGATGACCATCCGAAATTTCCCGGCAAGTCGGCGCTGGAAGTCGTGATGACCACGCTGCATTCCGGTGGCAAGTTCTCCGACAAGGCCTATCAGACCGCAGGCGGCCTGCACGGCGTCGGGATATCCGTCGTCAACGCGCTGTCAGAACGTGTAGAGGTGGAAGTAGCGCGCGACCGCACGCTGTGGGGCCTGAATTTCCAGCGCGGCACGCCACTTGGCAGCTTGCAGAAACTCGGCGCTGCGCCCAACCGGCGCGGCACAAAAATCCGCTTCAAACCCGATCATGAGATTTTCGGCAGCCGGGTGCATTTCAAACCCGCGCGCCTGTTTGCCATGTCGCGCTCCAAGGCGTTTTTGCGCCGGGGCGTGGAGATACGCTGGTCCTGTCCGCCAGAGCTGGTCGAGGGAACAGCGACGCCCGCAGAGGCCATCCTCTCCTTCCCCGGCGGGCTCGCCGATCACCTGGAAGAGCTGGTCAGGGGCGCGGCCCTTGTCACCGAAAACTTTGCCGGCCGCGTGGAGCGCTCAGAGGGGCGCATGGGCGCGGTGGAATGGGCCGTAGGCTTCTCGGCCAACGGATTTGGCGAGCATGACAGCTTCTCCAACTCCTACTGCAACACCGTGCCCACCCCGCAAGGCGGTACGCACGAGGCGGGCCTGCGCGCCGCGCTCTCCAAAAGCCTCAAAGCGCACGCGGAGCTGGCGGGCAACCGCAAGGCAGGCCTGATTACCCCGGACGATGTAATGGGCGGGGCGGGCGTGCTGGTCTCCATCTTCCTGAAAGACCCCGAGTTTCAGGGTCAGACCAAGGACCGGCTATCCACGCCTGAGGCACAGCGCCTTGTGGAAAACGCCATCCGCGACCGGTTTGACCACTGGCTGGCGGCCCGGCCCAAGGAGGCAGCCCGCCTGATCGACTGGGCGGTGGAGCGCGCCGAGGACCGGCTGAAACGCAAGAAGGAAAAGGAAGTCCAGCGCCAGAGCGCGACACGACGCCTGCGCCTTCCCGGCAAGCTGGCCGACTGCTCCACCTCCGGCGCGGAGGGCACGGAAATTTTCCTCGTCGAGGGCGATTCGGCTGGTGGTTCGGCCAAGCAGGCGCGTGACCGCAAGACGCAAGCCATTCTCCCCTTGCGCGGCAAGATTCTGAACGTCGCGTCGGCTACGCCGGACAAGATCGCCGCCAATCAGGAAATCTCCGATCTGATGCTGGCGCTCGGCACCCGTCCGGGCTCGAAATTTGACCTTGATGAGCTGCGCTATGAGCGCGTCATCATCATGTGCGACGCGGACGTGGATGGCGCACACATCGCGGCCCTGCTGGCCACCTTCTTCTATCGCTTCACGCCGGGCCTGATCGAGAGCGGACGCCTCTTCATGGCCCAGCCGCCGCTCTACCGCCTGACCGTCGGGGCCAAGACGCTCTACGCGCAGGACGAAGCCGAGAAGGACGCCATTATGGATGGCGAGTTCAAGGGAAAACGCGTGGAGGTCGGCCGGTTCAAGGGCCTCGGCGAGATGACGCCAGCCCAGCTGAAAGCCACCACGATGAACCCGCAAACGCGCTCGCTCGCGCGCGTGACCATTGATGACGCCTTCCGCGAGGAGGCCGATGACCTCGTTGAAACCCTGATGGGCAAGAAGGCGGAGCTGCGCTTCCAGTACATCCAGGAACACGCGCCCTTCGTCGAAGCGATTGATTTGTAGGGCGTAATGGCGCGCTCGCGATGCTGGAGAGGTTCTCTCCGCAGAGTTACAATATATGGTTGCACGTCAGGTAATCCCGGCTAGATTCTGGATATAGGATCGCGGTTGCTGGTGGGGCTGCTCCGGCGTCGATGGATGCAACTCCTATTGAGTGTTACGGGAGGCGTTCCACATGCTTCAGGCCTTAGTCATTACCGCGCTGTCGCTTGCCATGGGATTTGGCGATCCAGACCGTAGCTGCGGCGCGCCTGAAGGCAGCCGTGCGTTGCTCAGCAACACAGCCGGGCACCTGATGTTAATTGGCGAAACGCATGGCTCTGAACAGCCTCCGGCTTTTGTGCGTTCGCTTGTCTGTCTGTCGCTTGAGCGCGGCGAGAGTGTGATCCTCGCTTTGGAAATTGCGCAAACCGAGCAAGCGGGGCTTGATCGCTTTCTGACATCTGATGGATCCGATGAAGCGGTAAACGCCTTGGTGTCAGCATCGCGCTTCTGGAGTGGCGGGTTTCGCGATGGCCGGTCCAGCCACGCCATGCTCGCCTTGCTTGATTATGTGCGGCAAGAACGGAGTGGTGGCGCCGAAATAGTCGTACTTGCCGCCGATTATCATCCGGACACGGACCCCGATCTTGAACAGGGCCAGTTTGTCCGGGACCAAGCTATGGCTCGGCGGCTGGAGGAGGTCGCACGGCTGG
>JBJHCI010000170.1:0-1281 GCA_050485925.1 Maricaulaceae bacterium | reverse complement strand
CCACACCAGACGAGGCCCCGTGGATTTTCACGGCCAGACACTGGAATCCATAGGCAGCTACATTCAACGGACAGAATTTGTCTCGGTACTGGCCATGACCGGATTTGGTGAAAGCTGGGGCTGCAGCATGGGTGACGGTGGGCAGCTTGACTGTGGGTTATCGGCCAGTGGTGCGGACTTCTTCACCGGCTCACCGCGCGTCCTCAGCAACGGGGAATTCGAACAGTCACCAGTCGCCGAATTTTACCGCGATGGCTACGACTATCTCGTATTCCTCGGACCAAGCACTGCGTCTCTTCCGGTTGTTCCACTTGACGATTAGAGAACGCACCCACCCAGCGTAACACAATAACCCCCTTCCCCGGATGGCGGATTCCGGCAAGGTTGCACATCGGCTAATTGATGCGTGTGTGAAACGTTGGGGAGGGCTGGATGATGCCGCAGACAGAAACGGGCAGGCGCGGTGCCTTGTGGCCTGCCATGGCGGGCGCGTTGGCGGGGCTGGCCGCCCTTGGCCTTGCCGCCTGCAATGGCGATGCGGGCGAAACCGCAAACGGCAATGGCGGGGGCGCTGGCAATGGTGACGGCCTGGTCCGCTATAGTCCGGACCCCTACCCCTCCACCTACGCGCCCCTCCCGTCCGAGACCGTGCTGATCCAGGGCGCGACCGTATTTGACGGCATTGGCGGCGAGTTTGAAAACTACGATGTCCTGATGCAGGACGGGCGCATTGCCGGGATCGGCGAAGGCCTTGAGGCGCCCGAAGGCGCGGTGATCGTGGACGGACGCGGGCGCTATGTGACGCCCGGCATTATCGACGCGCACTCCCATCTCGGCGTCTATCCCTCTCCCGGCGTCAGCGCCCATAGTGACGGCAATGAGATCACCAGCCCGGTCACGGCCGAGGTCTGGGCCGAGCATGGCGTGTGGCCGCAGGATCCCGGCTTCGACACCGCGCTGGCGGGCGGCGTGACCACGCTGCACGTGCTTCCCGGTTCTGCCAATCTCTTTGGCGGACGCGGCATCACCCTGCGCAACGTGCCTTCACGCTCTGTACAGGGCATGAAGTTTCCTGATGCGCCTTACACGCTGAAAATGGCCTGTGGCGAAAACCCGAAACGTGTCTATGGCGGACAGGGCCGCGCGCCCGGCTCACGCATGGGCAATATGGCCGGATACCGCGAAGCTTGGCAGCGTGCGGTGGAATACCGCCGCAGCTGGAACCGGTACTGGGATGCGGGTGACGCCAGCGCCGTGCCGCCGACGCGCAATCTGGAGCTC
>JBJHCI010000169.1:0-5267 GCA_050485925.1 Maricaulaceae bacterium | reverse complement strand
CACCAGCAGCGGCAAGCCTTGGCCCTTCAAGGTGAAGCTGGCCGGTGAGACCGGCGGAATTGATGGCCATGTCCTCGTGGATCAGGTCCGCGCCATTGATCCCAAGGCACGCTTTGCCCGGCAGGCGGGCAGGATCAGCGGGGCCTGTCTTGCCGATATCAGGGCGCGCCTCGCCGTTGTTCTCGCCCTACCCCCGGAAGCCCAGGGCGACGAGATAGGTCTCTGAGCTGTCGGCGCGGCTGGCGGCGGGCTTGGCATGTCTGACCTTGTCAAAGCGCGGTTTCAGCCGGGCGAGGATTTCGCTTTCGGTGCCGCCCTGAAACGCCTTGGCGACGAACGCTCCGCCGGGTTTAAGCGTTTCCAGCGCGAAGTCCGCCGCGGCCTCGACCAGATTGACGATGCGCAAATGGTCCGTGCTCTTGTGCCCGGTGGTCCAGGGGGCAAGGTCGGAGAGCACGATATCGGCCGGACCGCCCAGCGCTTCCTTCACCGCCTCGGGCGCGCCGGGATCGGTGAAATCCATCGTGAGCAGGACCGCGCCCGCGATGTGGTCCATCTCCAGAAGGTCGATGCCAACGACATGGCTCGCCCCGCGTTTGAGTGCCACCTGCACCCAGCCGCCCGGCGCAGCACCAAGATCGGCCACGCGCATGCCGGGTCTCAGAAGACCAAACTTCTCGTCCAGCTCGATCAGCTTGTAGGCCGCGCGTGAACGATAGCCTTCCGCCTTCGCCCGTTGCACGTAAGGATCGTTGAGCTGGCGCTCCAGCCAGCGCTGGGACGAGACTTTACGCTTCTTGGCGGTCTTTACGCGCTCGTGAAACTGCTTGTCGGCACGCTTGCTGCCTCCCGCAGTGACAGGGCCGGAACGCCTGCGGCGGCGTTCTTCAGGCGGGTCATCGTCCTTGCCCGAACTCATGCCTCGCCTCCTGCTGCCGGCACGGCCTTGCCCCGTCCGCGCGCCTTGCGGCCGCGCCGCCCGCGCTTGCGCTTGGGATAGATGAGATTGAGCAGCAGGCCTTCGCGGAGCCCGCGATCTCCCACCCTAAGGCGCGGCACCGGCCAAGCGTCCATCACGGCTTCCAGAATGGCGCAACCCGCGACCACCAGGTCGGCGCGCTCGGCACCTATACAGCCCTCGCCTGCCCGTCCCGCGGCATCCCTGGAAGACAGCCGGTCACACGCCGCGCGCGCTTCCTGTGAACTGATCCACAGCCCGTCCACCTGGTTACGGTCATAGCGCGCCAAGTTGAGATGTACGCCAGCCAGCGAGGTGACCGTGCCGGACGTTCCGACCATATGCGCCCGGCCCGCGTCGAAGAGCGGACGCAGGCGGCGCGCGCCTTTGGGAAAACGCATCTCCTTGCGCACCTCGGCTTTCAGGCTTTCATACCAGGCAAGGCGTGCCTCAGCGTCCATATTGTCCGGTTCGGGCAGGCGTTCAGACAGCGTCACAACGCCCAGCGGAATGGTGGTCCAGCCGCGAATGCCAGGCCGCCCCGCATCGGGATAACCGCCGCGTTCGCGCCATTCGGCCAGATCGAGCCAGCACATCTCGGTCGACCCGCCGCCAATGTCGACGACCACCGCCGCATCGAAGCTGTCGTCAAGCAGGTCGAGGCTGCCCTGCACAGCAAGGCGGGCTTCTTCCTCCGGGCTGATGAGATCAAGCGAGAGACCGGTTTCCTGTCGCACGCGCTCGATGAAAGCGGGGCCGTTGTCAGCCATGCGGCAGGCCTGCGTGGCGACCGCGCGCAGCTTGGTAACCCGCCGACGCTCCAGCTTTTGTGCGCAGACGGCAAGCGCTTCAACCGCCCTGTCCATGGCGTCCTGCGAAAGAGCGCCGCGCGCGCCTATCCCTTCACCCAGCCGCACAATCCGGGAAAAGCTCTCCACAACCCGAAAGCCCCGATGCGCCCGCCGGGCCATAAGCATGCGGCAATTATTGGTACCAAGATCAATGGCCCCGTAGATCACGTCACTGCGCGGGCGCGGTGCGGACTTGCCTTGCGATTCGCGCGCCGACCGCCCGCCGGCTGCGTTGGTGTCCATAAGCTTTGAAACCTTCATGCCCGGAAAGGCCCGGCGGAGCGCGCCAGCTCAGGTATTGAGCGCGCAGCCCTGATGCCCGGCCTTTTCGGTCTGGTCTGTGTGTTGAACGCAATGATAACACGAATGTGACACGATGACAGGCGTTTGACCGGCGAGTGTGTGGAAATACCCCAGCAGATGGAGGGCTTGCCCCTTCACGAAACTGCCATAAATCCTTGATTTGAAAGACAGGCGGTGAAGAGAGGAGGGTTTAGAAGGTGCGCAGCGCGAGATTTGCCATTGGTGATGTGGTGCGCCACCGGCTGTTCCCGTTCCGGGGTGTGGTCTTTGATGTAGACCCGGAGTTCGCCAATACCGAGGAATGGTGGCTCGCCATCCCCGAGCGTATCCGTCCGCGCAAAGACCAGCCCTTCTACCACGTACTCGCCGAGAACGAGCAGAGCTATTACACGGCCTATGTTTCCGAGCAGAACTTGCTGCCCGATGCGCAGAACGGGCCGGTAGGTCATCCCGAGACGGCTGAGCTTTTCGCCGGCTTTGACGGGGAACGCTATGCCTTGCGCGACACGGTGAAGGGCCGGGCGAACTAACCTGCCAGGGCCCATATCAGCACCGGCGGCCAGACCAGCGTGATACCGGCGAGAAGCCCGACCAGCCCGGGTTGAGACTGCAGCCCGTCCCCACGTTTCAGGGCAGAATATTCTGTACCGATCAGAAAACCTGCTGCGGCGAGAGCCTGCAGGACGAGCACCGGTACCATCTCCACAGGCAGTACCAGACCGACCGCCGACAGGAGGAATATCGCCAGCCAGAAGCCCCGTACCAGACCGCGATAGCCGGCATAGCTGATCAAAAGCGAGCGGCGCAGCGTCTCCCCGCCCTCCATCGGTCGCCAGAGCGCGGCCAGCAATATGCCAAACACGAGAATGTTGAACGCGTACACACCGCGCAGCGCCGCGAGCGCCGGATCGTTCGCGATTATCCCCGCCAGAGCGTCCATGCGCCCACTCTGGCGGGAGAATGTGACCAAAGGAGACGGGTCGAAGGGCAGGAATAAGGCGGAGCGCCCTAGCGCTCGTAGCGCACGACTTCCTGCTCGATGGCACCAAAGATCGACTTGCCGGCCTTGTCGCGCATGTCGATGCGGATCGTGTCGCCCGGCTTCATGAAGGGCGTTTTCGGTTTGCCGTCCTGGATCGTCTCGATCATGCGGATTTCAGCGATGCAGGAATAGCCCCTGCCGCCCTCGCTGACCGGCTTGCCAGGACCGCCATTGAGCTTGTTCGACACTGTACCGGAACCGACAATCGTACCCGCCGTCACGGGACGCGTCTTGGCGAGATGGGCGATCAACTCGGGAAAGCCGAACGTCATATCGACGCCCGCATCCGGCTCGCCGAAAAGCCGGCCGTTATACTGTGAACGCAAGGGCAGAGAGAGGCGCGCCCCGTCCCACGCCTCGCCCAGCTCATCCGGCGTCACGGCTACAGGCGAGAAGGCCGTCGGCGGTTTGGACTGGAAGAAACCGAACCCTTTTGCCAGTTCGCCGGGGATCAGGCCGCGCAGGGAGACATCATTGCAGATCATCACCAGGCGGATGGCCTTGGCGGCTTCATCCGCCGTGCAGCCCATGGGCGCATCGCCGGTGATGACGGCCACCTCGCCCTCGAAATCGAGGCCCCACGCATCATCGCCAAGCGGAATGGGCTCGCGGGGAGCCAGGAAGGCATCAGACCCGCCCTGATACATCAGAGGGTCGGTCCAGAAGCTCTCCGGCATTTCCGCGCCGCGCGCTTTCCTGACCAGTTCGACGTGGTTCACATAGGCCGATCCATCGGCCCATTGATAAGCGCGCGGCAGAGGTGAGAGCGCCTCATGCTCATGGAAGCGCTCGCGCGGAATGGTCTCGCGGTGCAGCTCGTCCGACAGGGTTTCCAGTTTCGGCGCGATCGCGTCCCAGTCATCCAGCGCGGCCTGCAGGGTCGGCGCGATATGGGACGCGTCGGCACACCAGGCGAGATCCTTCGAAACGACGACCAAACGGCCATCGCGGCGGCCATTCTTCAGGCTGGCAAGTTTCATCGCTTAAAGGCTCCTTTGCGCGTCAGGCGCGTTCAGCGGGGACAGAAAGGGCGGGCGGGACCGGCTCGAACTGGCCATCGGCCATCAGCCATTCCAGCTCGCCATCGGCAATGCCAAAGCGGGCACCATGGAGCGCGAGGCTCCCAACCTGCACGGCTTCGGCAATGAAGGGGAAGGACATGAGCCGCTCGCGCGAGCGGCGGATCGAGCGCAGCTCCATATCATCGCACAGATCCTCGACCGGCGCGTTCTCACCCAACTCTCGGCAGGCCTCGGCATGAACCGGGGTTAGCGGTTCGAGCCATTTGCGGACAAACTGGGTGTCTTCTGCTGCACCGGTGGCCGCGGCATGCACCCCGCCGCACTGGCGATGGCCCAGCACGACCACGTTTTTTACCTTCAGCACCTTCACCGCATATTCCAGCGCAGCGGAAACACCGTGATGCGCGGAGTCCGGTTCGTAGGGCGGGACCAGATTGGCCACATTGCGGATGATGAACAGCTCGCCCGGCCCGGCATCGAATATGGCCGCCGGGTCGACGCGGCTGTCGGCACAGCCAATGACCAGCGTTTCCGGGCTCTGCCCCTTGGCCAGAGTCTGCCAGATGCGTTGCTTGCGCTCGAAACGCTCGGCGCGGAAGCGGGCAAAGCCCTCATGCAGGCGGGTGGGTATCATGAGGGCGGTCTAGCCTTCGATTGGGCGCGCGGCAAGCGCGGCTATGTCAGAACCGTTCGGCGCGCACCACCTGCACGTCCGAGACCATGACAATGCCGATCTGGCGCTCCAGAAGGGCATAAACGCGCTCCAGCACGGTATCGAGCACTGCCGGATCGATGACCACCAGCACCATCATCATGCGGTCGGCATTGGTGATCTGGCCCTCGCGCGACCAGCTGCCATTCGCCCCGCGCCCGGACTTGGCGGGCAGCACGGTCCACCCCTTCACGCCCGCCTTTTCCAGCACGGCCTCAAGGCGAGGAACGGCGGGCATCTCGATAATGATCTCAAGGCGCTTTTTAAGGCTGGTCTGCATCGGTCTAGCCTCCAGTGCCGGTGACAAGACGGGCAAGCCAGAAATAGAGCGGAATGCCCGCCACCAGATTGAACGGGAAGGTGATCCCGAGCGCGAGCG
>JBJHCI010000168.1:0-5283 GCA_050485925.1 Maricaulaceae bacterium | reverse complement strand
GGACGTGGCCGGCATCTTCCTGCTGGTGATTGCGGTATCGCTGTCATCTGAAGGCGGCGCAGACGCGCTGGGCGCGACGCTCGGCTGGGCGGCTCTGAAAGCACTGCTGGCCGTGGGGGTCGCCCTGCTGGCCGGACGCTTCGTGATCGGGCCGCTCTTCCGCCTGCTCTCGCTCACCCGCAATGACGACATCTTCACCGCCGCGGCCCTGTTTCTGGTGCTGGCAACCGCTGCGGCCACCGGCGCGCTGGAGCTGTCCCTGACGCTGGGCGCCTTCCTCGCCGGCATGATCATCGCCGATACGCCGTTTAAAACGGTGATCCGAACAGAGGCCAAACCCTTTGGCGCACTCCTGCTCGGCTTCTTCTTCATCACGGTCGGCATGGCGCTTGATTGGCGGGTGATGGTAGGCCAGGCCCACTGGATACTTGCGACGCTCGCCGTGCTGTTCGTCCTGAAAACCGCGCTGACATGGGCGGCCGCCATCATCAATGGGTGGAGTCTTGCCGGGGGGACGCAGCTTGGTTTCGCGCTGGCGCAGGGCTCAGAGTTCGGCCTTGTCATCCTCGCTTTGCCCGGCATCACCGCAGCGCTCGGCGCAGAGCTGGCAGGGATACTGGTGGCGGCCAGCGCCATATCGCTGGCCCTGACGCCGTTATGGGCCTCGCTGGGGCTGAAGCTGGCGCGCCGCATCGCGGACCTTACGGCAAGCCGCAAACCCGTCACCGCACCCGAAGAGATGAACTGTCCGGTCCTGATATACGCCATGACCCCGTCAGGGCGCATGGCGTACAATGCCCTGACGCGCTTCGAGATTCCGGTGATCGCCGTGGAGAATGATCCGGACCGGTTTCTCGCCGCCATTGCGGACGGTTACACCGTGACCTTCGGCGATCCGTCCGACACGCGGCTCTTGCGCGCCATCGACGTGACCGAAGCGCGCGCACTGGCGGTCGCCAAGCCGCGCTATGAAATCTCCGCCGAGATCACGCCCTATATCCGCGAACACTTCCCCGAGCTGGAGCGCTTCGTGGCCGTCAGTGACGAGGCCGATCAACGCCGCCACCAGGCGCTCGGCATCCACGCCATCCTCAATCGCAGTCAGCCGGAAGGGCTGGACTTCGCGCTGGCGCTTCTGCGCTACGCCGAAATTCCGGAAACCGAGATCCATGCCTGGATGCGCGACGTGATCGAAGCTTACATCCCGGACAGCGCCTTGCGTGTTGCCGAACCCGCCTGAAGCCCGGACAAGGGCAGGGCAGTGCGGGTGAACACCTTACGCATGGCGATATTGGAGATGAGGCGCGCCACGCCGGGCAGGCCAGACAGGCGTTCGCGGTGGACGCGCTCATAATCGCGCGCATCACGTACCATCAGACGAAGCAGATAATCCTCCGCCCCGGTGGTGAGGTAACAGTCCATCACCTCCTCCACCTTCTCCACCGCCGTCTCGAAAGCCTGCATGGTCTCCCGGCGCTGGTTCTCCAGCGTCACGAGCACCAGCACGGTCAGGCCGCGGCCCACCGCCTCCGCATTAAGCAGAGCCACATAGCCGTCGATCACCCCGGCGTTTTCCAGCGCACGCACGCGCCGGTGACAGGCCGAGGCGGAAAGCCCTGCCCGCTCGGCCAGCTCGGCATTGGTCAACCGGCCCTCTTTCTGGAGCAGGGTCAGAAGGTTCATGTCCATCGTATCAAGACGCATGCGGATTCCTTCGAAGAGTTTGCCATGGCAGGCGGCAGCGCCGCCCTTCAATCAGCAGGATTGAACACCTGGAGAACATCTTGTGCAAGATTCTTGCGTTTTTTGCCCTCTAATTGCTGACACCCGCCGCATAATGTAATTTCGCCGCAAATATGGCCTGCCCCACGGGGCGGCGGCAAAGTCAGGGAGATACCCTCATGCGCGTTGGCGTACCCAGAGAGATCAAGGTTCACGAATACCGTGTCGGCCTGACGCCCATGGGCGCGGCCGAGCTGGTGCAGGCGGGCCATGAAGTTTTCGTGGAGACCAAAGCCGGCGACGGTGTGGGTTTTGCCGACAGCGCCTATGAGGCCGTTGGCGCGAAAATCCTGCCCGACGCGGAGGCCGTGTTCAAATCGGCCGAGCTGATCGTGAAGGTGAAGGAGCCGCAGCCCATCGAGTACGCACGCCTGACGCCGGAACACACCCTCTTCACCTATCTCCACCTCGCGCCCGACCCTGAGCAGACCAGGGGGCTGATGGAATCCGGCTGTATCGCGATTGCCTATGAGACGGTGACGGACAATGAAGGCCGCCTGCCGCTCCTGAAGCCCATGTCGGAAGTGGCCGGCCGCATGTCGATCCAGGTCGGCGCCACGGCGCTGGAGAAATCCCATGGCGGGCGCGGCATGCTGCTCGGCGGCGTGCCGGGCGTGCAACCGGCCAAGGTGGTCATACTCGGCGGCGGTGTTTCCGGCACGCATGCAGCGGAAATGGCCGTTGGCCTGCGTGCGGACGTGACGATCTTTGACCGGTCGATCAAACGCCTCGCCGAGCTCGACGCGCAGTTCCAGGGCAAGGCAAAGACCGCCTTCTCGACCTCGGCCTCGGTGGAAGAAGCCATTATCGGGGCTGATCTTGTGGTCGGCGCCGTGCTGATCCCCGGCGCGGCGGCGCCCAAGCTCGTCACCCGCGAGATGCTCAAAAAAATGAAGGATGGCGCGGTGCTGGTCGATATCGCCATCGACCAGGGCGGCTGCTTTGAGACCTCCAAGCCCACCACCCACCAGAGCCCGACCTTCATCGTCGACGGCGTGGTCCATTACTGCGTCGCGAACATGCCCGGCGCGGTGGCGCGCACCTCAACGCTCGCGCTCACCAACGCCACCCTGCCCTTTACGCTCGCCATCGCCAACAAGGGCGCGAAGAAGGCGATGAATGACGATCCGCATCTGGCGCGCGGCCTCAATGTGGCTGAAGGCCATGTCACCTATGAGCCCGTCGCCCGCGATCTCGGCCACACATATGTGAAGCCCGACTGGCTGACGAGTATCTAGCCAGTTTGCTTCTTCGTCGCGTTTTTCCGGGCGACCACGAGGAAGGCCCGGAACAACAAGGCTGGATCCCGGGTCAAGCCGGGGAACCCGGTAGAGAGGCAAGAGGGTAATCACCGGGGTCCCGGCCCCCGAGCCGGGATCCATGGTGACAGCTCCACGCAAGACCAGACTGGATATTCTGCCAACACGGGCACACCGAACTCACGGCCTGTCAAAGCCAACTTATCCCCCTCCCCTGACCTTGCCCGTATGATGGGTTTTGCCGGTCTGGTGGAAGGGCATGTTCGCGACACGCTCACATGGCAGGCCGGCGCGGGGATTTCATGTCCCCCGCTCCGGGTGTTGGATGGTTGTTCGATGTGAACAGCGCATCCCTCACTGCCCCTGATGGGGCTTAATGGGGACACGGGAAGACGAAGCCCCCGCAGTGCGGACGGCCCTAAAGGCCACGCATGCACTGCCCGACTACCCATTTCCGGCCCCACGGGACCGTCCGCACCCCTTCCATACGTCCGCGGTGAAAACCGGCGGAGATTTTGGCGCGTGGGATTGGCAGAGAACCAACCCATCTTCAGACGCTACAATCCCGCGTTTTCCCGGGCTTGACCCGGGATCCAGAAAGACTGGGCACCGGCATTCGCCGGTGAAACGCAGCATCAAGAAACTTCAGCACACCTGCTTTTTCGCCGCTTCATACTGCGCTTTAAGCAGGTCCACATAGTCCGCGGTGGAACGCACCTTGTCGACCGAGCCGATACCCTGGCCCGAACCCCAAATGTCCTTCCACGCCTTCGCAGCCGAATTGCCGCCGGAGCCGAAATTCATCTTGGACGGGTCGCTTTCGGGCAGATTGTCCGGGTCGAGGCCGGCATCTTGAACCGATTTCTTCAGATAATTGCCGTGCACGCCGGTGAAGAGGTTGGTGTAGACGATATCGTCCGCCCGCCCCTCCACAATGCCCTGCTTGTAGGCTTCGCTGGCGCGCGCTTCTGCCGTCGCGATGAAGGCCGAGCCGATATAGGCATAGTCCGCACCCATGGCCTGCGCCGCCAGCACGCCAGCGCCGGTGGAGATGGCACCGGACACCAGAAGCGGGCCGTCGAAGAACTCGCGGATTTCGGCAATCAGCGCGAAGGGAGAGAGCGTGCCGGCATGGCCGCCTGCGCCTGCGCATACAGCGATGAGACCGTCCGCGCCCTTTTCCAGCGCCTTGTGGGCAAAGCGCACATTGATGATGTCATGCAGCGTCTTGCCGCCCCATGAGTGGACGGCATTGTTCAGGTCTTCACGCGCACCCAGCGAGGTGATGACCAGCGGCACCTTGTATTTCGCGCACATCTCCATGTCCGCTTCGAGCCGCTCGTTTGAACGGTGGACGATCTGGTTCACGGCGAAGGGTGCGGCGGGCCGTTGAGGATTGGCGCGGTTATGGCTGTCGAGCTCGGAGGTGATCTGGTCCAGCCATTCATCCAGCTGGCTTTGCGGGCGGGCATTGAGCGCCGGGAAAGACCCCACCACGCCCGCCTTGCACTGCGCGATCACGAGATCGGGATGGGAAATGATGAAAAGCGGTGCGCCGATGACAGGCACGCTCAGGCGCCCGTCCAGAATCTCCAGTCCGGCCATATGGCCCTCCCCTGCAATTGTTTGCTGCACCGCAAGCTAGCGTGGTTTGGCGCGGTGTCGAGATGGGGAGTGAACACTGTTCAGTCTGTTACGATCGGCAGATCGCCCCGGCCCGCCCATTCGGTCCACGATCCGTCATATAGCCAGACGTCTTTAAAACCCGCTGCGGTAAAGCCCGCATAAAGCGTGGCTGCAGTCACGCCGGACCCGCAGGTACAGATAATGCGCTGCTGACGGTTCTGTGTGGGCAGCACGGTCTCCAGCGCCTCACCCTGCACGAACCGGCCATCACTGCCCAGCAGCGTGCCCGCAGGCAGGTTGACCGCGCCCGGCATATGCCCCGATTTCAGCCCGGCGCGCGGTTCGGGTTCCGCCCCTGAAAAACGCCCCGGCGGGCGGGCATCGACGATCAGCGCGTCGCCGGCCTCGATATGGTGGAGCACATCGTTCCAGCGCATCGCATCATCCTTGATGAGATGCAGGTCAGGCCCCTGTCGGCCAGGGATTGGCGCTGGCGGACCGGAGTCCAACCTGCCGCCTGCAGCCTGCCAGGCCTCCATCCCGCCATCGAGAATCCGGGGCGAGAGACCGAACCGGCGCAGCGTCCACCAGACACGCGCGGCAGCGAAATTGCTGC
>JBJHCI010000167.1:0-5302 GCA_050485925.1 Maricaulaceae bacterium | reverse complement strand
GCGGGCAAGAACGTCACCGCGCTGGTCGAGCTGAAGGCCCGCTTCGACGAGGAAGCCAACATCAAATGGGCGCGCGATCTGGAACGCGCGGGCGTGCAGGTCGTTTATGGATTTGTCGAGTACAAGACCCACGCCAAGATCTCGCTGGTCGTGCGCCGGGAAGGCGCGACCCTGCGCACCTATGCTCATTTCGGCACCGGCAATTACCATCCCATCACGGCGCGGATTTACACTGATCTGTCGCTCTTCACCGCGGATCCGGCCTGCGGGCGCGACGCCGGGCGCATCTTCAATTATGTCACCGGCTATGCCCGCCCCACGGGACTGGAAAAGCTTTCCATCTCCCCGCTGGGGATGAAGGAGCTGCTGGTGGAGAAAATCCGGCGCGAGGCCTCCAATGCCCGCGCGGGCAAACCGTCTGGCGTATGGGCGAAGATGAACTCGGTCGTCCATCCGGAGATCATCGACGCGCTCTATGAGGCCAGCCAGGCCGGCGTGCGTATCGAGCTTATCGTGCGCGGCATATGCTGCCTGCGCCCTGGTGTGCCGGGCCTGTCGGAGAATATCCGGGTCAAGTCGATCGTCGGACGTTTCCTGGAACATTCGCGCATTGTCTGCTTTGCCAATGGCGAACGCCTACCCTCACCGAAAGCGGAAGTGTGGATCAGCTCTGCTGACTGGATGCCGCGCAATCTGGACCGGCGGATCGAGACGCTGTGCCCGGTGGAGAACCCCACCGTGCACCGTCAGGTGCTCGACCAGATCATGGTTGCCAACCTCAATGACGAGGCGCAAAGCTGGATCATGAATCCGGATGGCAGTTATAGCCGGATCGACGCTTCGGCCATCGCTTATCCCTTCAACGCGCACGACTATTTCATGACCAATCCGTCTCTGTCGGGGCGCGGGGAAGCGCTGCGTAACGATCAGCCTCCGTCCGTGCCGCAACTGGTCAAACGCTCGTAATGAGGCTGGCCGAGCGCGACATAGCCGTCATCGATATCGGTTCCAACTCGGTCCGCCTTGTCCTCTACCGGTTACAGGGCGAGGCACTGTGGCCGGTGTTTAACGAGAAAACCATGGCCGGACTCGGCAAGGGCGCGCGCGAACGGGGTATGCTGAATCCTGATGGCGTGAATTCGGCTCTGTTGACCCTGAAACGTTTCTCCAGCCTGCTGGATGCTCGCGGTGTGGAGGAGCGCCACGCGGTCGCGACGGCTGCCGTGCGCGAATGCGCGGATGGTGCCCGCTTCGTGGCCGAGGCAGAAGAGCTCACCGGGTTGAAGATACGGGTGCTGGAGGGCGAAGAGGAAGGCCGCCTTTCGGCGCTGGGCGTGATCGCAGGCAATGGCCCGGTAAACGGGGTGGCGGGCGATCTGGGGGGCTCAAGCCTTGAGCTGGCCCGTCTGAACGGCCATCAGGTCGACAGAGTGATCTCATTGCCATTGGGACCGCTTGCCGTGCTGAGCGGCGGGTCAGAGAATCCCAAGCGAATCCGCCGGGAAATCGATGCCGGATTGGGCGCCGCTTCTGGCGTGTTCGCCCGGACAGGGCCGGACTTCTTTGCGGTGGGTGGGGCATGGAGGGCGTTTGCCCAGCTTTCCATGGCTCTCGACCTCTATCCGCTCAAGCTGGTGCACGAGTATACGCTGAACGCCGCGCAGGTCAGTCGCGTGGCCGACTTCGCCATGTCGCAGAGCGAGGCGTCGCTGGCCGCGACGCCAGGCGTGTCCTCCAAGCGGGCCGCCACGCTGGCCTATGCGGCGCTGCTACTCAAAAGGATCATGAAGCGCGGCAAGTTCAAGCGCGTGATCTTTTCGGCCAACGGCTTGCGCGAGGGTGTGGCTTTCAGTCATTGCCAAGAGTTACGGGAACGGCGCGATCCGCTGATTGCGGGCGTGGACGCGATGGCACGTCATGCTCTGGCAGAGCCCGGGTTCGGTCCGGCTCTGGCGCACTGGCTGGAACCGGTCTTCGCCTCTCTGCCACCGGTTTTCGAACCGCGACGCGATGAGACGCTGCGCGCTGCGGCGGCGCGCCTGGCTCAGCTGGGCGTGCGCATGCACCCCGACCATCGCGCGGAGCTTGCCGCGACCGAAGTGCTGTACGCTCCCGTGGGCGGCATCACCCATCCGGAGCGCGCTTTCCTGGCTCTGGTCACCCATCACCGTTATGCGGGCCGCGCGCCGCGACCTGACGACTGTCCATCGCGCCGCCTTCTGGACGATGTGCAGGAGGAGAGCGCGTTACAATACGGGTTCGGACTGCGGTTGGGCACGGCGCTGTCTGGCGGCTCAGCGGGCCTGCTGAAGTCCTTCAGGCTGGAGCGCGATAACGGTGCGCTGGTGCTGGAGGTCGAGCCGGGGCGCGAAGACCTGGCCGTGGAACGCGCGCTGGCGCGCTTCGAGGCACTGGCGAGCGCGCTCAAGCTTAAAGCGGTCGTGGCCTAGGCTCTAGGGAATACCGCGCCGGAAGATCATCGGGTTTGGCGTGCAGGGCTGGCCATTATACGAGGACGTAAAGGTGCCGTACTGCACATTGAAGCTGGAACCCGGCCTGATCGTGCTGCTGTAACCGTAACCGTTATTCGCCCAGGACGGGCACAGCCCGCCTGACGGCGCATAGGACGGGGTCGCGTAAGGGGCAGGCGCGTGGCCGTAATGTCCGCCATGAGGCCGGTTGGAGTGCGTGTTGTTCAGGCGCCGGATGGCCGCTCGCTGACGCTCCAGGCACGCACTGTTATAGCCCGCGAAACTGCCGTCGGGCCGGTAGACCGAGCAGAGTTCGTAATCGCCACTGCCAAGGGATTGGGCGTTCGCGGCGGGCAAACCCGCCAGAACTGCCAGACACACCGAAGCACCAAGCCATTTCCACATGCGAGCCTCCCCGGATAAGCGGGAAAAACCCTTGCAGCGGTGCCATGAATGGGAACTGAACAGTCAGGCGTGTCCGGTCGTCAGTCTTCCAGCTCGACGGTTACCACCTTGCCGTTCTCCAGGATCAGGGCAAGGTCACCGCGTTTAAGCTTAAGGGCCGTCTCGCCGAACACCTTGTAGCGCCAACCGCTCATCGCCGGCACATCGGCCTTGTCGCTGGCCGCGAGCTGTTCAAGGTCCGGCACGGTGGCGATGAGGCGCGGGGCCACACCCTCTTCCTCGGCGACGGCGCGCAGCAGCACTTTGAGCAATTCCACCACCGGGCCGATATTGGGCGGCAGATGGGTTTGGCGGGCGAGCTTGGGCGCGTGATCCTCCGGCTTTTCCATCGCCGCACGCATCATGACGAGCAGCCGCTCAGCCGGTTTGGAGCGCTCAAAGCCTTTGGGTACAGCCCGCAGGGCGGCGAGCTGTTCGGCGCTAACGGGCGCGGCCTGCGCTAGCTCGTAAATCCCGTCATCCTTCATCACGCGGCTGCGCGGCATATCGCGTGTCTGAGCCTCCATCTCGCGCCATTGCGCGGCGGTCTTCATCGCGGCGAGCCATTTGGTGCTGGTCTTGCGCGGTTTGAGGCGTTTCCAGGCATCCTCCGGCGCCATCCGGTAGGTCTCCGGATTGGTCAGAAGCCGCATCTCTTCGCTCAGCCAATTCTCCCGGCCCGCCGCATCCAGCTTCTCACGCAATTGCGGATAGAGGTCGCGCAGATGGGTTACGTCCGCCAGCGCATATTCGGCCTGCCGGTCCGACAAGGGGCGACGCGACCAGTCGGTAAAGCGCGAGCCCTTGTCGATCTCGCGGCCGAGCAGCTCACGCACCAGATTGTCGTAAGAGATGCTGTCGCCGAGACCGACCGCGGATGCTGCAATCTGGGTATCAAACAGCGGTTCGGGGATCAGCTCCCCGCCCTTGTGGAAGAAGATTTCCAGATCCTGCCGGCAGGCATGGAACACCTTGACCGTATCCTGTTTGCGCAGCAGCGCGAGGAAGGGTTCAAGGTTGATCCCGTCCGCCATCGGGTCGATCAGCACCTCGGCCTTGCTGCCCGCTGCCTGGATCAGGCAGAGCTGCGGCCAGAACGTGCTTTCGCGCATGAATTCGGTATCGACCGCGATATGCGGGTCGTTGCCCAATGCCTTGCAGACATTGGCCAGATGGTCGGTAGTCTGAATCAGCTCCATGTATCCACGCCTTAGCGCGGGAAAAGGGATTTGGCGAGCGGGCTTTACTGTGCGTAGCGACCGGGCCGTGTCATGCGCCACAGCGCGATAACGCCGAATACGAGAGAGAACACCGCGATATAGCCGAAGGCGGCCTGCAGGGGCAGGCTGAACAGGCCGATCACGAACAGGGTGAACTGGCCAAGACTCGCGCTTGCCGCATTCATGATCCCCCCCGCAGCAAGCAGGCGTCCGCGTAGCTCCTCTGCAGCGCGGCGCTGGGCCATGGCCTGCATCGGCACCATGAACATGCCCGCACTGACCGCGGAGAGGGCGAGCGCGCCAAGAACGAGCCAGTGATCGCTGTCGGAGAGGAACTCCACAGCGTCCATCAGGGCATCGGGGTCCGGCTCGGGCCAGCCGAGCGTGGTGATCGCGACGAAGCTGGGGAAGATCACAAGGCCGAATGAGCCCAGAACCGTGAAGATGAGCGCGTCCTGCCCGCGTGTGAACACGCCGCACAGAACCGCGCCCAGAGCCGCGCCGAGCGTGAAGATGACGGTGAGGGCAAGACCCACTGTTTCATCCCCGCCGAGCACGGCGGCGGTGAAGAGGGGCATCAGGGTGACCACGGAGGCAGCCAGCATCCAGAACCAGGCCACGCCGATCAGGGGGCGCAGCACATCTGGCGCGCGGCAGGCAAAGCCCAGCACCTTCCAGGTCTGTGTCACTATATTCCAGCTGATTTTGAGATCTTTCGCCGCTGCGGGCGCCGGCGTGTTCAGGCACATAATGAGCCAGCCGGCCATTGCGACGCCGACCAGCGTAAGCGACAGCATGCGTGCAGCGTCTTCGCGCACGACGAACACCACCGCGAGCCCGGCCCCTGTGAGGATGGCGACATTGAGCGTACCCATTACCAGCGCATTGCCGGTAACCAGCTCCCGGCCCTGCAACAGGGTTGGAAGAGCAGAGTTGCGTGCCGGAGCGAAGAAGGCTGATTGCATTCCCATCAGGAACAGCACGAGCACGAGCAGCAGCCCGCTGTTCAGGAAGAACCCCAGCGCCGCGGCGAGCATCAGGAATATCTCGATGAACTTGGTCCGCCGCATGATGAAGGCGCGGTCATACTTGTCAGCTACCTGACCGGCGACGGCGGAGAAAAGGAAGATGGGCAGGGTCAAGGCGGTCGCCGCTATGGGCACCATC
>JBJHCI010000166.1:0-5313 GCA_050485925.1 Maricaulaceae bacterium | reverse complement strand
ATCCGATGGGCGCGCGGCCGGTGCGACCTCGATAGCCATCTAGTCGAGGGCATGGACAAGCCGACCGAGACGACCGATCGTGACCGTGTACTGTCAGCAGATGAAATCCGCACCATGTGGCGGGCGCTTCCCGATGCCGACATGCGCGAATCGACCCGCCGCATTCTCCGCTTGTGCCTCGTCACCGGCCAGCGATACCAGCGCGCGCGCGGCAAATCCGGTGTCCGGCTCGGCCCACACACAGCCTTCTCCATGCGGGTAGGCATTGGCCGGCACCTCAACAAGGCTGAATGGCACGGGGACACCGCAACTCTCGTCCAGGAAATCGACATTACCTGAATACCCGGTCGCCACCGCAACGCGCGCCCGCGCCATCGCCTCGGCAATCGTGAGCCCGAACCCCTCGGAGCGGTGCAGTGACAGCAGACCGTCACAGGCCGCATAGAGCCATTCCATCTCCTCCGGGGTCAGCACCCGGTCGATGACATACACATCCGGCAAGGAGCGGATATAGGCCATCAGACGCTGGCGCTCGCCATCGAAGCGTGAATGCCCGTGGCATTTGACGACAAGGGCCAGATTGTCGACCTCGGCCCGCGCCTGCGCAAACGCCTCAAGGGCCGCCCACGGGTTCTTGCGGTCAATGAAGGAGTTGAAGTCGAACATGGTCAGGAAGGTCAATTTGCCGTCGGGCAGCGCAAAGCGCTTGCGGGCATCTGCCGCCATGTCCGCGTTCGGCAGCTCGGGCAGCGGAACCGGATGGGGCATGACCAGAACGGGCTTGGTGGTCACAGCCTGCACGCTGGCCTGAGTGAAGGCGCTGGGCACCCAGATCTCGTCCACCGTATCGAACGCAGGCAGCCAGGCTTGCGGAAACCGGTCGAGCTCCCAGGCCCAGTAGCCGACGCGAAGCCGGGCCGGTGACAGCGCGCCCTCCTCCAGCCGTTCGCTAGCGGTACACATCTCGTCAGCATTCACGTGAAAAAGGTGGATATCAGCGCTCTGGCGGGCGTCATCAAAGGGAACATCAAACCTGATGGCATCGGCAAAATGTCCGCGCGTCGTCAAAAGGCGCGCTGACACCGGCCACCCCACCGCGCGCAAGGCGCGGAAGGTACGCCGCCCGGCCTCACCCACCCCGCTTTCAGTGGCGAAATACCCGTAAACAGCCGCACTCCCGGGTGCCGCTGGCGCGGACGACAGGGCGGTCGGTGACTGCGCTGGCTCGGTGGTGGGCAACTCGGTCGGCGTTGCCTGATCAAGCTCGCGGTTGATTGCCCGTTTGACGCGGACCACTAACGAGGCCGGGACCAGTGCGGTCAGCGGTCGCAGGATCTGCCGGTATCGCAGTAGAAGCCCCACCATAACCGGCAGGCGTGTGACACCGGCACTGCCAGCCGGCGCGTCCTGCACGCCCAGATGGGCAAGATAGCGCGGTTCGATGCGGTGCTCCCGGATGCCGGAACTCAGCAGCCAGCCGTTGAAGTCGATGCGGCCCGACGGGGTACGCAGGTCAAAATGCGCATGCAGGTCATCGCGAGCTGCCCAGATTTCGTAGGTGAAGTTTGTGACCGGCCCCGGCGATTGCGCCAGCCCTTCGTAAGGCGTGTTGCACACTGCATCCAGTGCCTCACCCGCCTGCACCGGCACGCTGCCCGGAGCGGGAAAGGCTCGGCGATATACAGCCCTGGCGAAATCGCTGATCGGTCGGCCATCGCCGTCAAACCCGTAGCCATAAGGCACACCTTTCCAATAGCCGTGCCGGTTGGCGGCCAGCGCATCAAGGTAGCGCTCCAGAAGGTCGGCCAGCGGCCCGATATCACCGGCCTGGAACCGGTCCTGATGTTTGGAGAAGACCGACTTGTTGCCGGGCACGACCCCGCTGAAATGAAAAAACACCAGCGGCTCACCGGCGGCGAACCAGTTCTTGCCTTTGCGGGTTATCGGGCGGTGGACCAGATTCCAGTAGGCCGCGTTATAGCCGGGATGGTGCAGGATGCGGGTGTCGCGCACATAGGCCGGAGCCAAATCCATCCATTTCTGGTCAACAAACAGGCCTTCGCTCAGCGCCACCCGGCAGTCGGCCCGCAAGCGTTCGCCCCACCACGCCAGAAAGCGCCGCGTCTGCGCGGTGTCGGCAAAGGCGGCAAAGCCGAGATTGTAGACGCCGGTACGCAGAAGCCGCCCGTCGTCAGGGTCCCCCCCGTCGTCCAGAGGACCCTCGCTGTGCGGTGTGAGGACCAGCCCCGCGCCGTCCTGCAGCGCGGCCTCTACCGCCTCCAGCTGACGCAGCACCATGATGTCGGGGTCGAGATAGACCGCCGACTTCTCGCCCATAACCGAAAAAATGTGCTGGAAACAGAACGGCTTGATTGCCGTATTGAACTCCATGATGGAGTAGCGCAGCACCATGTCTTCGAAAGCGGGTATACCCAACGCGCTGGCCACAATGGTTTCAAAACCGACGCGCGGGGCGTCGTTGGGCGCAAGCGCCTCATCAGCAAGGAATATAACGAAGCGCGCATCGGGGTCGGCTGCACTCAGGGACCGGCCGAGCGTGACCGCGTAGGCCAGATAATTTCGCGAGCATATGGTGAAATAGAGCGGCTTGGTGGTCACAATAGGTTCCTTGCCCTGCGGGCTGAAATGCGATTGAAGGCGGTCGGCGCTGGCCTTGCACGTCCACCATAGGCTAAAGCCAGACACAAGCACCGAATCCCGTTCACCCGCAAGACAGCCCGGATTTCAAAGCATGCCATATGCTTGGTCAGACATGGCAGCCGCCTTCCCCCGGTTGCGGATATGGGCCTATCTGGCGCTAAAACAGATTCAGTTCGAGCACCGACGCAGCATTCTGGGCAGCGCGTGGATCGTGCTGACATTTGCCATCACCGCGACGGGGGTCGGCTATCTGATGGCCCAGCTCCAGGGGCGTGAGCTGGCGGTTCACATCCCGCATGTCATGTTCGGCCTTGCCATCTGGAACTTCATCTCCGGCGCGGTGACCGGCGGCACCGATATCATGGTCAATTCGCGGGCTTATCTGCTGCAGATGAAGCTGCCGCGCAGCCTGTTCGTACTGTCCATGCTGCTGCGCATGAGCTACCTGCTGGGTATCCAGCTGGTTACGGCCATGATCATCTGCCTGTTCTTTGGGTGGCGGCCCAACTGGGAGATCGTGTGGATACTGCCCGCTTTCGGTATTTACCTTGTGGCCGGATTTGGCGCCGCCCTTCTGCTGGGCATGATCGCTGCGCGGTTCCGCGATGTTTCCACCCTCGTCGGCTCGTGTATGCGCCTGGTATTCTTCTTCACCCCGATCATCTGGGCAGCCGGGTCGGGAAGGGACGGGGCGGAAGGCTTTATCGGGCTGCTGATGCGCTGGAATCCGTTCACCTACGTCCTGGACGCGCTGCGTGACGCGATTGTCGGCCTGCCTCCCGAACCGCTGAACAGGCTGGTGACAGGCGTGATTGCGGTCACTCTGCTTGCCGCCGGAATCCTGGCGCTCGACCGGCTCGGCCGGCGGGTCACTTACTGGCTTTGAGGGCGCGATGGCAGGCACGAAACAGGTGAACATCACGGCCAGGGAGGTGACCATCACCTTCCCGCTGCGCCGGGCGGGCGTGCGGTCCACGGGTGACCGTATCGAACACAAGGCCCTCGACACAGTCAGCTTCACGCTGGAGGCCGGCGCGCGGGTCGGCCTGCTGGGCCGCAATGGTTCGGGCAAGAGCACGCTTCTGCGGACACTTGCCGGTGTTTACCCGCCCAGCAGCGGCACACTGGACGTGCATGGCAAAACCGCAGCGATTTTCAACGCCGCCCTCGGCTTCGTGCCCGACGCGACGGGGCTGGAGAATATCTACCTGCGTGGCGCAATGCTGGGCCTTTCATTTGACGACATTCGCGCGCTGACACCCGGCATTGTCGAGTTTTCCGAGCTGGGCAGCTGGGTTCACGAGCCCATTCACCGCTATTCCAGCGGCATGGCCCTGCGCCTTGCATTCTCGATCACGACCGCAATCCGCAGCGATATCCTGCTACTTGATGAGTGGCTGGGAGCCGGCGACGCCGCCTTCCTGCGCAAGGCGCGCGCGCGCATGCAGACCATGGTGGAAGATGCCAGCATCGTCGTTCTGGCCACCCACAATCTCAATCTCATGCGCAGCCAGTGCAATCAGGCCATGGTGCTGGAGGAAGGGCAGCTCGTCTTCTTCGGCGATCTTGATGTTGCAGTCGAAAAGTATCAGGAATTCCGACAACTAACACAGCTTTAGATACGACCCTTACGCATATGACCCTGCCCTTGCGCTTTCATCCTGACGCACGCCCGCTGATCCTTACCGGAGCGCCGCGCTCGGGCACCACATTCCTGACCGTGGTGATGAACCAGCACCCCCAGATCCTTCTGACCAATGAGCTTCGCCCGTGGAGCTTCGTCAATAATGTGCGGTTGCGCCTGAAGAAGCCCAGCGAACTCCTGCCAGAGCACCCGCTGCGTGACCCGTTTGCTAGCGCGCTGATCGACAACATGACCGGCCTGATCGAGCACTTCTACCGCACCGAAGTGCCGCGCAGCGAACTGGCCAATGGCGATATGACAAACGCGTCCGTCGACCCGGCGATCCGCGCCTATGGCGATAAGAATCCCAGCTATGCCGACCCCAACGAAGTAGGCTGCGCAGGCTTTATCGCGCGCGCCTGGAAGAATAGCCGCTTCGTGCACATCCATCGCGATCCGCGTTCATGTGCAGCCTCCTACAAGGCGGTGAAGGTCTATTCCGACGAGATCACGCGCGGCGTGAGCATCTGGCGGCGGCATATCGAAAAAATGTGCGATCTGGCCAAGGATCTCGGCCCCGGCCGCGTCATGACGATCCGCTATGAGGACCTTGTAGGACCAGAAGGGCCAGGCATTTTCCGTGAACTGGAAACGTTTCTGGAACTCGACGCTGCGAGCGAGCCGGTGAACTTCCTTGAGAAAGAGCGTACTCGCCGCACTCCGTTCCGGGCTCCCTCGACACCCCAGCGCCTGCTGGGCCAGACCAGCTATGAAGAGCGCCTGTCAGAGCAGGATATCGGCTATGTGGAGCATGCCTGCCGGGATCTGATGGAGGCATTCGGCTACGAGCCCAGCCTGCCGACGGACCAGGCCGCCAGACTGGCACAGGCCGCGGAAGCCGCCGCCGGGACCGGCGGAAAAACATCGGGCCTGCCCGCAGACAGCAGCGCCAAATAATCCGTTTGCCGGAGATGGTACGGGCGGCCGGAATCGAACCGGCAAGGCCTTGCGGCCGGCGGATTTTGAGT
>JBJHCI010000165.1:0-5321 GCA_050485925.1 Maricaulaceae bacterium | reverse complement strand
CTTCAGTAAGCTGGTGGGAAATCTCGTGCGTCTTCTTGTCGATACGGCTCATGGCACCCGACACCTCGCGGATTTCCCGGTATTCGCCCTGTTGGCGGCGTGATGAAGTAAACTCATTCATGGACATGATGGAGGCCCCCCTCCGCTAAATGTTTCAACCCACCGTTAACCCTAAATACCCATCGCGTCAGGACTTGGACGAAATAAGGCCATTTCGGACAAATGTGGGCAAAACCGTGGCCGCTTGCGCTTTGGCTCCAACCGGTGAACCTTCAGAAGAACACCAAGGGAGGGCGTCACTATGAGTACTGGAACAGGAACAACCCGGCGCGGCATGATGGGGCTGGTGGCGGCCGGCGCAGCCGGATTGGCCGGAGCGTGTAGCCCGCGCGGCGATAATGCCTTGCCGGACGGGGCGATCAATGTCGAGGCCGTACGTTGCGCCGAGCCCCTCTTTTCCGTCAACTATTCAGATGAGCAGCGCGCACAACTGGTCCGCTCTATGGAGGGCTGGATCACGCGGGCCGAGGCCCTGCGCGCCCACCACAAGCCGAACGCCCTGCATCCAGCGCAGACTTTCAACCCGCGCCTTCCCGGCGTGCGCTACCGGGCGCAGGAGAATGCGATCCGCAATCTGCCCGGCCATGCAGGGCCGCTGCCGGGTGACGCTACCGATATCGCGTTCGCCCCGGTCTGGAAGCAGGCCGCTTGGATGGCCGCCGGCCAGCTTAATTCCGCGGCGCTGACCGACATATATCTGGACCGCATAGAGCGTTATGGCGCGGCGCTGGAATGCTTCATCACCGTCACGCCGGACAGGGCCCGGGCCGAGGCGCGCGCGCGCGATACCGAACGGGCTTCCGGGCGGGTGCGCGGCCCGCTGCACGGCATCCCGTATGGGCTGAAAGATATTGTGGACATTGCCGAGTTGCCGGCCACCTGGGGCGCCACACCTTACCGCGACCGGATGGGGGAAGAGAACGCCGCCGTGGCTCGCCGCCTTGAAGAGGCGGGCGCGGTACTGCTTGGCAAGACCAGCGTGGGTGCGCTGGCCTATGGCGATATCTGGTTTGACGGGGTCTGCCGCAATCCCTTCAACCCGCGCGAGGGATCGAGCGGTTCTTCGGCCGGGTCCGCCTCGGCCACGGCTGCAGGGCTGTGCGCGTTCTCTATCGGTACCGAGACGCTGGGTTCCATCGTCTCACCTTCCCATCGCTGCGGCACGGCGGGCCTGCGGCCCACATTCGGACGCGTGGCGCGCACCGGGGCGATGGCCCTGTGCTGGACGCTCGATAAGGTGGGGCCACTCACGCGGCACGTGGCGGATACGGCCTATGTGCTGGCCGCGATCAATGGAGGGGATGCAGGTGACCCGGCCTCTTTCGATCACGGCTTCGAGTGCGATTTCACACAAGACCTGTCGGGGCTCAGGCTTGGCTATAATCCTGAATGGCTTGAAGGCGCGAGCGATCTCGACCGGGACGCGTTCGAGGCAGCACGGTCGCTGGGTGTACGCACCGTGCCGTTCAATGTGGAAGACATGCCCTATGCGGCCCTGCTGATACAGCTTGAGGCCGAAGCGGCAGCCGCGTTCGAGGAACTGACCCTGTCGGGTCGTGATGCGGAGCTGCGCTGGCAGGATGATGTGGCCTGGCCCAACACATTCCGTCGGGCCCGCTTCATCAGCGGGGTGGATCTGGTCAATGTCGACCGGCTGCGCCGTCAGGTCATGATGATGATGGCCGAACGGATGGACGGGCTCGACGCGGTAATGGGGCCGAACTTTGCCGGCAACATGCTGCTGATCACTAATTATACCGGCCATCCTCAGCTGGCGCTGCGGGCCGGTTTCGAAGCCCAGCGTACCCGTACCATTTTCGGCGCGCCGGCGGATGAAAGCGAGGAAACCTTCCAGGTGCCGTATGCCACCAGCCTGTGGGCGCCGCTGTTTGAGGAGGGCACGCTGGTCGCGCTGGGGCACGCCATTGAAGGCCGGCTTGGCGTGGCCACCGAGCGGCCCTCGCAGTTCAGCTAAAGGGCGATCCTATGAGCCTTGTATTCTACGATTGCGCCACCGCGCCCAGCCCGCGGCGCGCCCGCATTCTGCTGGCGGAAAAGCGCGTGCAGTACGAGACCGTCGAGATCGACCTGCGCAATGGCGAGCACTTCTCCGAACACTTCCGTGCCATCAACCCCAATTGCACCGTACCCGTTCTTGTAACGCCGCAGGGCGAGGCGCTGACGGACAATGCCTCCATCGCCCGCTGGCTGGAGGAGGTCTACCCCGACCCGCCTTTGATGGGGGTAGGCCCGCTCGGTAAGGCTCGCGTCGCCGAATGGCTCTGGCGCGTGGAGTTCGAAGGCTTGATGGCTATTATGGAGGCGCTCCGCAACAGCTCCCCGGCGATGGAGGACAGGGCCCTTCCCGGACCATACCCGGTCGCGCAAATCCCTGAGCTTGCGGAACGCGGACGTACGCGTGCAGGCCGCTTCTTCGATGTGATGGACGAGCGCCTGAAGGACATGCCCTGGCTTGCAGGTGACACCTTCTCGGTGGCTGACATCGCCGCTTTCGTTTTTGTGGAGTTTGCGGCCTGGGTGAAGTTGTCGCCTGGCCCTGCCCATACGGCACTTGCGGCGTGGTTGGCGGCGACTCGTGCGCGCCCCTCCATTGTCGGGTAGGTTGCCGCACCGCAGCAAAAAATCTCGCTGTTGCAAAATGCAGTTTCAGATTCAACATAGCTATCCATGCATAAATTCGTGTCACTTTTGCAACAACATGGTGATATTCGAACCTGATCTCCATACTGAACCCCCGAAAAAATAATTCGGGAGGATTTGCAGCCTTCCTCTGCCGCTCCGGATCACGCAAGCTCACTGTTACAGCGCCATATTGCGCTGCAATAAGACGGTAACCGGGCGATGTGTCCTGGAGCGGGAGGAACGATCACCATGAAGAAATCTTTGACACGCCTTGTGTTGCTGGCGGCGGCGTCACCACTTGTATTCACTGCAGGTGTCCAGGCGCAGAGCGCAACCGAGGCCATGCGCGACGTCATTACCATCACCGCTACAAAGCGGCCTGGCGGGGTTGACGTCCAAGACGTGCCGATTGCCGTGACGGCGTTCAGCGCCGATCAGCTTGAAGCCCTGCAATACCGGGATATCAGCTCGCTGAGCTATCAGATGCCGAACGTGCAGCTTGAGGATATCGGCACCTCGCCCGGCATTGCCAACTTCTCGATCCGCGGCCTTGGCATCAACAGTTCGATCCCCTCGATCGACCCAACCGTGGGTTATTTCGTTGACGGCATGTATTACGGCGTTAATGCGGGGATCGTCGTCGACAATTTCGATCTTGAAGCCATTGAGGTGCTGAGGGGCCCGCAAGGCGTTCTGTTCGGTCGCAACGTGACCGGCGGTGCGGTGGTCCTGCGCACCACTACGCCGACCGACGAGTTCCGCTTCAATGGCCGTGTCGGTGTCGAGACCGGGCTGCGCTATGTCGCGTCAGGTGTCGTATCCGGTCCGCTTACCGACATCCTGTCCGCCAAGCTCGCCGTCTATCACAGCGACGATAATGGCTGGCACACCAACCAGTTCGACGGCTCCTCGCACGGGGCCAGTGAAGTGACGATCATACGGCCGGCCATCGCGCTGCGGCCGAACGACAACGCCGAATTCATTCTGCGCCTTGAGCGGGGCGAGACCGATGGCGACGGTCCCTCAGGCTAGAACCATGTGAACGGGCTGGGCATTGGCGGGCTGTTCCCGCGCGGCAGCTTCGGCATGTCGATTGACGAACCCGGCTTCGCCCGCGCGAAATGGAACCAGGCGATTTTCGAGACCAATATCGGTATTGAGTTCGGCAATGGCACGATTACCAACATTCTCGCCTGGCGCGATTATGAAGGCCGCTCGTTGAGCGATATCGATGCCACACCGGCCTTCCTGTTCCATGCGCCGGCCTCGCAGGATCAGACGCAGTGGTCCAACGAGCTGCGCTATGCGGGCACGTTCGGGAATGTCGACGTGACGACAGGCTTCTTCTACTTCGACCAGACCATTGAGTATGTCGAACAGCGGCTTCTGCTGGGCGGCGCGCTGAACGTGATCGGCGGGGGCACGATTGACCACTCCACCTGGGGCGTATTCGCCAATTTCGACATCCATGCCAACGACCGGCTGACCTTCAATCTAGGCGGGCGCTATTCGGTCGAGGACAAGGATGCCCGCATCCAGTCCATCCTGCCCGGTTCCCCATGTGCGGTCGGTCAGGGATGCACGGTGACGGCCGGCAATCCGGGCGCGTTCGTCGATTCCGATAGCTGGACCTCGTTCGCGCCGCGTGTCGGGATTCAATACCGCTATGACGATGCCAGCCAGGTCTATGCAAGCTGGTCGCAGGGCTACCGGTCAGGTGGCTATAACTTCCGAAACACCTCGCCCAACCCGGCCATTACGCCCGGACCGTTCGATCAGGAGCGGATCGACTCCTTCGAGGTGGGTCTCAAGACAGATCTGGCCGACGGCAATGTCCGCCTGAACCTTGCGGCGTTCTGGAACAAGATCCATGACATGCAACGCGAGATCAACGAAGCTGATCCGCTGACGGGCGTTGTCCAGATCATCCGCAACACGGCGGACGCGACTATTCGCGGCTTCGAGCTGGAAGGACGGTTCTTCCTTTCCGAGCACACCTTGCTGACTGCACAGGTGGGGTATCTGGACGGCAGCTATGACCGGGTCCTGTTCGACCTGACCGGGGACGGAGTCATCGATTCGGCTGACCTGGCGCTGGACATTCCCCGTCTCGCGCCGTGGACCTATGGTGTCGGCCTCTATCATGACATTCCGCTCAACATGATGGGCGGGAGCATGCTGACGGGCTCGATCAACTACAACTTCCGTGATGCCAACGCGTATACGGACAATAATCTTGGCTTCTTCGACTCTGCAGGCATTCTCGATGCCGGCCTGTCGCTGTCCTTCAATGAAGGGCGGCAGGTGCTGGCGCTGTATGGGAAAAACCTGACGGACGAGGCCACGATCGGCAACGATACCCAACTTCCGGCCATGCTGGGACCGGTACCACTGGGCGGGACATTCGCCCCGCTCAATCGCGGTCGGGTAATCGGTCTGGAATTGCGGATCCGCAACTAGGCCACAAGGGCCATAAATCCCCGCTTAGGGGAGGCGGAAAAGGCCGGTGGGCACGCACCCGCCGGTTTGTTTAGAGTCTTCTGCGTCTGGGAAATAGGCCACGCGATAGCAGCATAGCTTTTTTAAATATGTTTATGTAATTTAAAGCAAATTCGTGA
>JBJHCI010000164.1:0-5354 GCA_050485925.1 Maricaulaceae bacterium | reverse complement strand
TGCGCGCGGATCGGCAGCGACCTCTTTCAGCTTGTCGATGATATGAGGCGCGGGCGCCAGATCAGGATTTCCCATGCCGAAATCGATGATGTCACGCCCCTCCTTGCGCCAGGCCGCCTTCATCCGGTTGACTTCGGCAAAGACGTAAGGCGGTAGGCGGCGTTCCCGGTAAAAGGGGTCAGAATGCAGGGCGCTCATCGGGGCTTTCTGGTCTCTATTCTTCGGAATCTTCCCGCTTCTTACGCGAGAAAATCTGTTTCACCGAGTCCGCATTGGCATGGCCAAGCGCGCCCTGCTGGAAGACCGATGATGCGCCCCAGATGATCAGCACCATGGTCAGCACCATGAGTCCCGTCGTGCCGGCAATCTCCCACAGGGGCGGTTCGTCCGGCAGTCGGGCTATCATGATGAAGGGCGTCCAGATCGGCACCCAGGACGCGATCTGCACCGCAACGGAATCGATCGAACGCATCGCGAAGGCCAGGATCATGATCGGCACCATCAGGATGAGGATGACCGGACCCATCAGAGTCTGCGCGTCCTGGATGGTCTCGCACAGCGAGCCCATGGCCAGGAAAAGTGCGCCATACATCAGATAGCCGACCAGGAAGTAGCCGAGCGCCGCCAGGAACAGGCCGGGGCGGAACGCCTCGCTGATGAAGCCGGCAATGGCCGGGTCCATGGCGCTGAGGAACTGCACGGCGACTATGGAGGCCAGCGAGCCGATCAACCCCCATATCGCGAACAGGGTGAAGGACACCGCCGCAACGCCCAGCAGCTTGCCGATCAGAAGATCGCGCACGCGTACCGTGGACAGCAATAGCTCGATAATCTTGCCGCCCTTCTCCTCCACCAGGCTGGTCAGCAGCATGTTGGCGACGGAGAAAACGGCGGTCCACAGAACGAAAGCGAGCATGATGGCAATGATGTAAGGTGCCCAGTCGGCGGCCGTGACCTCGGCCTCCTCCTCCGCCGCAGCGGGGTTGAGATTGCGATATCCCGGCTCGATATCCGACAGGGCGCGTATCTCGGCCGGGTCCAGCCCACGCTCCTGCAGGGCCTGATCGCGCAGATACTCACGCAAGGCCCGGCGGGCACCGCCAGACAGGCTCTGCTCGGTGACACTCGTCGAGTAATAAGTGATCTCCGGGCGCCCGGTCTGCTGATCGGTGTCGATGAAAATGGCCGCGAACAGGCTGCGTGGCCCTTCTTGGGTATTCACCCTGGCTTCGCCCAGCAGATAGGGCCTGAGGCCGTCTATATCGCGCGCTGGCGCGTCCACCCGGATCATGCGTCCATTGCCCGCTGCGAATGCCGATGCACTCTCTTCGAGTCCCAGAATGGCCAGCGCTTCCGGCAGCCCGTCCAGTCCTACAGGATCGGCATCGAAAGCCTGCATCGCCCGATCGCGCCGGGTCTCGTCGGCCACCATCATGCTCGCAGCTTCCAGCGCAGCGCGGGTCTGTTCGCGCCGTTCTCGTTCGAGCGCGGCCTGGATCACACCGTCAAGCCCTGTGCCGGTCTGGTCGATAACGACATAGTGGCGTACGGGCTGGGATGACTGGATCAGGGCGGGGATGGATGCGCCTATCACCATGAAAAACGGCACTGAAGCAAGCGATATCCAGAACCCCCAGGTCGCCACATAGGACAGATATTCACGCCGGGCGATAAGATAGATGGAGCGGAACATCAGGCATTCTCCAGCGGGCGGACGTCTTGGGGGTTGGACACGAGGCGCACGAAGGCATCGTGCAGATGGGGGCGGACCGGCTCGAACCGGGTGAGCTTCACCCCGGCTTCCACACAGGCCTTGAGGACGTGCTGGGGATCGGTGCCCGATTTCAGGGTGACCCGCCAGAGCGTCACCCCGTCCTCGTCCGGCTCGCCGCGTTCAACGGTGCCGAAATGGGAGAGAAGGGCCGTGTGATCCTCGTCAGAGGCCACACCGATCGTCACCACGCGTGGCACGACGGCCAGTGCCTCATCCACCCGGCCATCGAAAATTTTCTGCCCGCGCGCCATCAGAACGATCCGGTCGCATACGCGCTCGGCCTGCTCCATGACGTGGGTGGAGAACAGGACGGTGCGCCCCGCAGCGGCCTGCTCGCGGATCATCTGTTCCAGCAGGGCCTGGTTTACCGGGTCCAGCCCGGAAAAGGGCTCGTCCAGAATGATGAATTCGGGCTCGTGGATAAGGGCGGCGATGATCTGGACCTTCTGGGCCATGCCCTTGGAAAGCTCCTTGATCTTTTTCTGCCCGCTGGCGCCCAGCCCGAAACGGTCCAGCGCCTCTCTTGCCCGGGTACGCGCTGTGCCCGCCGGTACCCCTTTTAGGCGTGCAAACAGGGTGATCACGCCTTCGGCGGTCATCTTGCGGTAGACACCGCGCTCCTCGGGAAGGAAGCCGACGCGTTCCAGCGCGCGGGCGGTCGGGGGCTGCCCGAACAGGCGGGCATGGCCGGCATCGGGACGGATCACGCCCAGCGCCATGCGCAGCGTTGTAGTCTTGCCCGCGCCATTGGGGCCAAGAAAGCCGGTGATGGAGCCGCGCGGCACGGTAAAGGAGACGTCCCTGACCGCCCTGAAGCCGTTAAACGACTTGGTCAGGCCGTTCACTTCGAGAGCCGGTGTCAGATCGTTCGCCGCTTGCGTGTTATGTGAGCCCATCTTTCGCCTTCTTCATACCGCTCCGCGCCAGTAAGGCGTGTTTAGGCATGCGGCCCGCCCCTGTCATCCCGGCTTCCATGAAATAAATGTCATATGCGCGGCAGCAAAGAAGGGACGAACATGGACAGTCACGCATTCCCGGTGAACTTCGCCCGGCTGAACCCGGGATCAAGGCCGCGCTTCTTTCTCGCCCTGCCGGAGGGGTTTGCCAGTACGGCGCAGCCGCATTTGCGTCTGGCACCCATGGAAGGCCCTCCCGAGGCGCTTCTGGCACGCTTCAAGGCGGTGGCGCTGGCCTCGCCTCGCACGCGGCTGCGTCAGGAAAGCGGTCTGCAGATCGAGCTGGAGCAGAAGACGGCTGTCTGGCGGTTTACCGATCTGATCACCGTTGAAGCGGTGGAGGCGGCGAACGACAGGGCCGTTCTGGCCATCTGGTCGCGTGCCTTGGTGGGCTATTACGATTTCGGTGTGAACCGGCGGCGTGTTCTGAACTGGCTGGACGCGCTTCAGGCCGATGGCAGGGCGAAATAGAGCAGGTCCAGAGCAGGCGGTTCGGCCACGCCCAGCTGACGCAATATGTGGCTAGCCTGCCCCCGGTGATGGGTCTGATGATTGAACAGATGGGCCAGAATCACGCCCAGCGGCAATTCCTTGGCCTCACCACGCGTATTGCCATAATGGATGACGCGGCCGAAATCCGGCGTTTCAAGGCCTGCCACATAGCTGATAAGGCGCTTGTCTTCAGCTTCGCGCGCGGTGCGCAGCTCGCCGAAGTTTTCGTAGAGGACCGTATCAAGGCGTGCCGGAGCTTCGCCCTCTCCCGTCAGGCGGTGCAGCCAGATCCGGTCCGCCACCAGCAAATGGTTCAGTGTGCCATGCAGGCTGCGGAAATAGCCCCGCACATCCTTCTTGCGCTCGGTGTCCTTGAGGGCCGTGGCAGCATCATAAAGCCGGGCATTGGCCCAGGCATTATAGGCTGCAAAGCGTCGGTAATGATCCTGCACGGGTGCTATTGTCCTACTGTCAAACGATTAGAGGCCATCTGTTTAGCCGAAGGTTCAACAGCGTCAAATCCCGTGCCGGCAGGACCATGCTACTGACGTGCTAACGCCGGCTGGGCGGCAAATTGCGGAGCGATTTTCAGGTCACTTGCCCATTTCAGCTTCTCGAAAAGGAGAAGCAGGGTGCCGTTATAATCCACCACTCGGTTAACCAGCCCCTTGCGCGGCAGGTGGAGCGCGCTTTGCGGGTGCTCGTGATGGTGGTCGTGAATCGCTTCCCCGCCGGTCAGCAGGGCCAGTGTCCAGTCAAGCCAGGCCGGGGTTTTCAGATGCCCGAACACGTTCACGCCGAGCGTGGTGGCGTGGAACTGCACCCCGCGCGCGGTCACGGCAGCGGCATGCAGGAAGAAGGTCAGCAGGAGCGAACCGCCAGCCAGGAACACAGCGAGATAGATCAGGGCCGGGATCACCAGATGTACCATCAGCGACAGCCAGTTATAGTGCTTGTCGATCCATTTCACGCCCGGCATGTCGCGCACCCACATGGCCAGCGGACGCTTCAGGTCATTCTCGTCGCGGAAGATGATCCAGCCGAACCAGGCCCACACCTTGCTCTCATGGGGATTGTGCGGATCGCCAGGCTTGTCGGACAGGCGGTGATGCTGGGAGTGGTAGTTGATCCAGTCCTTGAACCGCCCCTGCATGGCGACAAGGCAGTGGATCGCGGTGAGCAGCTGGGCGGGCCATTTCAGCTCGCCCGCGCGGTGCTGCCAGATGCGGTGCAGGACACCGATGCCGAAATTGCAGATCACAAGCGTGATTGCGCCAACACCCATGGCCAGCGGAACATACCACCAGTGGAAGGTGAGGGAAGAGAGCGCCAGTCCCAGCACCATGGCTCCGGCCATGCCGATAACACCGATGGCAGGGTAGATGAGGGCGGCGAAAACGCTGGTCCAGTCCAGATTGGCCCAGCTCTTCTCGATGGCTTCGGAGCGCGGGCGGGCAACGATATTGTTCAAGGCGTAGTCCTCATTAGGGTTTGTTTCGCCAGCCTTTGCGGGGCTGGCGTCCTTCCAGGACGCTGGCATGATCTGCCGGGTCTGGCCAGTGACTTTCACCATGATACCCAGATCAAATTGACGTCATTATGACCGGCGTGTTGACGCGCGCGCGGCTCGACGCGGCCCCGCCTATCGGCTATGCGACGGGAAAGACATCGCTGCCGCCCGGTCAGTGGCGTCAGCGCAGCAATGATATCGGGAGGGATAACCCCATGAGCGACAGCGTGTTTCCGGCAGGCAATCTGATGAAGGGCAAGCGCGGACTTGTCATGGGCGTCGCCAACAAGAATTCCATAGCCTGGGGCATTGCCCAACAGCTCGCCGCGCAAGGCGCGGAGCTTGCCTTCTCCTATCAGGGCGAAGAGCTGGAAAAGCGTGTGCGTCCGCTCGTGGAGAGCCTGCCCGGTAACCCCTTCATGGTCACCGCCGACGTGACGGACGACGCCTCCATGGATGCCTGCTTTGACGCGCTTCAGAAGAAGTGGGGCAAGATGGATTTCCTCGTCCACGCCATCGCCTTTGCCGGCAAGGACGAGCTGAAAGGCTCCTTTACCCACAACACGACGCGCGAGGGTTTCAAGCGCGCCATGGACGTGTCAGCCTTCTCCTTTGTGGATGC
>JBJHCI010000163.1:0-5364 GCA_050485925.1 Maricaulaceae bacterium | reverse complement strand
CGCCTGCGGAGGCACGAAAAGCGCGAGGCTCAGGCAGCAAGCCTCGGCGTTACGGCAAGGCATTTTCCATGTCCCGGAGGCCCTGAAACGGGATCAAGTTCATGGGAGCCGCGACAAGTTCGAACACCAGACCATTTGCCGGGATGGCCCCTGGACCGGCGGCCCTTACATCAGCCCCAATTGCTTGAAGCTGGCGACCTTGTCACGCCCGACGATGAGGTGGTCATGCACCACGATGGAGAGCGGCTTGCCGATCTCGATCACCTGCCGGGTCATCTCGATATCGGCGTGCGACGGTGTCGGATCCCCGCTTGAGTGGTTGTGCAGCAGACCAGCAGCGCTATTTAACGACTAGAAAAATAACAATTTTACGTAAGCCCTCAAATTGTCGGTGCCGGTGGTTGAGGGGGCAGCGTTGGGGCTCAGAGCAATCTTGGGCCGAACTCTACCCTTCCGTGAAGGAATTTCAGGGGGCACGTCAATTCGAGCCGGCACAAACTCAAACACCGGACCACCTTATGGGATCGGGCTTAAACGGGCTTGACTTTCCTATAAAAATGAAGCTGAACTCATGTTTATATATTATGGCCCTGTTGATCAAGATCGTATCGAGAGAAACGGAACAGAACGTGCAAGTTAGTCCGCCCTATCTTCTTTTCCTCGGCGATACGCAGCAGCGCCTGATCGCCAAGACCGGTGCGGGGGTCGCTGACTGGGCTCCGGACCGGTGCGCGGGGCAGTTACGGCTGACGCGCGAGACCGTCGATCTCGGGCTGCCAGACATGACGATTGACGAGGCGAAGGCCGCTGGAGTGCGTACGCTGGTGGTTGGGACAGCCAGCCTCGGCGGCCAGTTCAGCGAGGCTTGGCGCGGCGTGTTCCGGCAAGCGCTTGCGGCAGGGCTGGATGTAGCAGCCGGGCTGCACAACCGGCTCAATGCAGATCCCGAGCTTGCAAGCCTGGCCGGGTTGCATGGCTGCACCCTGACAGATCTGCGCGACCCACCTTCCGGCCTGCCGATTGGAAATGGCTTGCCGCGGACGGGCCATCGCGTGCTGACGGTCGGAACAGACTGCGCAGTCGGCAAGAAGTAGTCGGCCCTGGCGATCTGGAAGGCGTTGCGCGAACGCGGCGCCGATGCCGAATTCTGTGCGACCGGTCAGACCGGTGTGCTGATTTCAGGCCGGGGCTTTGCAATCGATTCTGTTGTGGGTGATTTCATGTCGGGAGCGGCAGAAATTCTGGCGCCGGCCGCCAGGCCGGATCATTGGGACGTGGTTGAGGGGCAAGGCTCGTTGTTTCATCCTGCCTATGCCGGTGTCTCGCTGGGTCTGCTGCACGGGGCGCAACCAGAGGCCATCGTGCTTTGCCATGCGGCCGGCCGGGAAAACATCGCATTCTTTCCCGGTTACCCCATTCCAGCACTTGAGGTGGCTATGGCCCGCAATCTTGAGGCGGCTCGTTTGACGAGCCCTGGCTGCTATTGTGCGGGTGTGAGCCTCAACACCTCAGCCTTGGACCCGGCCGCGGCAGAAGTGCTGATCAGGGAGACCGAGGCGAGGCTGGGCGTGCCGGTGATCGATCCGGTGCGTACGGGGGCCGCGCGGATCGCTGAGCGTCTCCTGAAAGGCCAGCCGGGCGCGTAACCGGTATTCTTATCCGGCTGTTCGGCGCGCCCGTAGAAGAGCGCGAGAGCGCGGTTCGGCATTATCCGCACCGTCCCGCTGGTTCCTTGTCCGGATCGCGCCAGACAGTAGGGTAAAGCGGGCCGGAATAGGGCGCGCCGTCTTCCAGCTGGGGCGTGGTGGTGGGGATGGCAATCTCGCCGGGACGCTTCCAGTAGCGCGCATCATCGCCCAGCCATCGCGTGGACAGGACGCGGCGGCGTCCGGCGCTGGGGTTGGCCGGAGCTCCGTGCACCAGCATTGCCTGAAACACCACACAGTCACCCGGCTCCATGTCCCACGACACGATGTCGTAGTCTTGGCGCGCTGCTTCGATATCGGGCAGGCGGGGAAGGCCGGTGTCCGCATAGGGGGTGCCGTCGGCAAAATGTGTGGGGTTGAAGGCCTGTTCCCAAAGGTGGCTGCCGCGCACGAACTCTAGCGAAACCTCCTTTGGCACCGTATCCAGTGGCATCCAGATCGAGCAGACTTGAAACCCGCTGACGGCCCAGTAGGGCTGATCCTGATGCCAGGGTGTGCGCTGCTGACTGCCCGGCTCCTTCACCAGCATCTGGTCGTAAAGGAAGGTGGCGGTTGATGATCTCATCAACCGCCCGGCGATTTCGCCGGCGGGCGAGTTCAGGACATAGTCGCGGAACAGCGGCAGGCGGGTCCACATGTCGAGGTCGCCGAAGAAGCGCTCGGCGCCGGCCGGGCCATAGCGTTCGCCGTGAGGGCCGGGTGCCGCGAGCGCCTGCTGCACCCCCCGGGCCACCTTGTTGATCCATTCCGGCTCGAAGACACCGCGCAGCACACAGACCCCGTCGCGCCGGTAGGCCGCCTTTGCATTGTCATCAATCATCGCTCTCAGTCCCGCCCGGACCGGATGAAGGGGATCGCGCCACCCAGCCAGTCGACGGTCAGCTGGCCCGGCCTGCCGGTGCCCGGGGAGAAGCTGAACACCATCTCGTCATCATGGGCTGCAAGGAAGGTGCGCCCTTCAAGATGCAGCAGTGGAATGACGGGCCCGTCGGCATCTGTCCCGCCCATGCGGAAGGCGATACCGGCCTCGTGCGGCAGGACGCCTATCCGGTCGATGCCGATCTGCATGTAGCTGGCATCGTAATTCCCGGCTATCAGGCCGGTCTCGGTATCAGAAAGCGGCCCGGCCGCGAGCGCAGGGCGGGGCTGGCCGAAGACGATGCGGGCGATTTTCTGCTCCAGTCCCACCGGCGTCGGCACGACATTGCGGATATTGCCCGCCACAACGATGGAGACGTCGTCATCAGGGTAGTAGGCTATATAGGCCGAGAAGCCGTCGATATCGCCGGCGTGCGCAATCTTGCGGCGGCCTTCCCAGTCGCGGATGATGAGAGCGCCGAGCGCGTATGCCAGCGTGTCGCCGGCCAGCGGCATCTGTTCGTACAACAGGTCGCGCACGCTATCGCCGAACACGTTCTGGCGGTGCACCTGGTCGATATAGTCCTGCATGTCCCGCACTGTCGACAGCAGGGCACCGGCTGAGAATGGGACGAGCGGGTGGAGCCGGGGCGCGTTGTTATACCCGTCCTCCGTCACGACATAACCTTGGGCCCGGTCTTCAATAACTGCCTCAAAGCCTGCAAAATAGGTGCGCATCAAGCCCAGTGGCTCAAGAACCCGTTGTGTCAGTGCGGCGTCATAGGTTTGGCCCGTCACGGCCTCAATTATGAGACCGAGAACGTAAGTGCCCGAGTTGGAGTACGCGAACGCCGTGCCGGGCTCGAACATCAGGTCGGCATCTTCGAAATAGCCCCGCATCTCCTCACGGGTCACAGTGCGCTGGCTGCCATGCGGAAAGTGCGGCAGGCTGGTATAGTTCACCAGCCCGGCTGTGTGGTTCATCAGAAAGCGCACTGGCACATCGCGCGCCGGACCCGAATAGCCGGGCAGGTAGGCAGATAGGGGCGCGTCAATGTCCACCAGGCCTTCCGCAGCAAGCTGGGCGACCAGCAGTGAGGTGAAGGACTTGGTGACCGATCCGATCTGGAAAACCGTGTCAGGCGTAGCCGGTGCACCGTGTTCAAGGCTGGCGTAGCCGTGGGCAGCTTCGTAGATGATCTCGTTTCCGCGCCGAACCGAAACAGCGAGGCCCGGATAGGGGGCCAATTCCTGCGATTGTGCGACCAGCGCATCAATGGCCTGGGCCTGCACGTCGGCAGCGGGCCTGGCGCTGGCACATCCGGCGAACAGGCCGCCCGCCACGGCGAAAGCGGCCAGGGCGGCCGGCAGGGCTAGTCTCTGGATCATGGGATCGCTTCCTTTGCGTTAATCAGTCTTCGAGACGGCCGTAGCGCGCGAGAATCTCGCGTATCCGGTTACCGGGCAGGCCGTAAACATGAGAGTTTCCGCGCCCGGCCGTGTCCCTTCCGGCGGCCAGCGCATTGAGTATGGCCTCCTCGGTTGCCTGAACGACGCCTTCGAATAGCGGGTCGAGCGCCTCGCCGGGAATGCTCTGATAGGTCAGCGGCGCGCCCGAGCCGAGCGAGACCGGATTGGCTGTCGTGAAGGCAAGAAAGATGTCACCGGAACTGGAGCTGCCATATCCTCCGGCCCGGCTCATGCCGATGGTTGCGCGGCGCGCCAGGCGGCGCAGCTGGTCGGGCAGCAGTGGCGCATCGGTCGCAATGATGATGATGATCGAGCCATCACCAGCGCCTGCTGCGTCGCCCTGGCTGGCCCGGCGGGGCATGAGATCATCAAGCTGCCGGCCCGCCGGCGTGCCCGCGATGGTAAGCTGGTCGCGTGTGCCGTGATTAGCCTGAACCAGAACACCTACGGTGAACGCGATGTCACTGCCATAGCGTGCGATGCGCGACGCTGTACCGATCCCGCATTTAAAATAATAGCACACCATGCCCGTGCCGCCGCCAACGGCACCTTCTGCGACGGGACCTGGCCGGGCGGCGTCAAGTGCGGCGATGGCATGATCGGGGGTCAAAGGCAGGCTCCACACATCACTCAGCCCACCGTCATAGGTTTCTGCAACTACCGGCAGCACCCGGCTGAAACGGACCGTGGGATCGTCGAAATTGCGAGCGGTCCATTGCAGAATGCCGTCACGGACCGCGCCGACGCCGAGCGTTCCGGTAAGCGCCACCGGGCCAAAAAACGCGCCGAACTCGTCAATCAGGTGTGCGCCGGTCATCTCGCCAGTGCCGTTGAAGGAGAAGACACCGGCCGCAACACCATCGGTAGCGTCCCGGCCGCGCGGAAATATCGCCGTGACACCGGTGTGGACATCATGTTCGCGTAATGTGAAGTGCCCGACTTCGATACCGGCCACGTCTGTTATGGCGTTGAGCGGGCCCGGCTCCCCATTGAGGGGAATGCCCAGATCGCGGGCGCGCACCGTGTCCTGCGCACTGGCGGCCGGGCCGATCGCCAGGCCGCCGGCAATCGCGATAAGGGTCAGAAAATGGCAAGCTTTCATCAACGTCACTGCCTCCTGTACCGGCCTCGGGGCTGCAACCGGCAGGCTGCGGATTGACCGAATGAGGGGAGCATCAGAAAAAATGAAGTTGACGTCAACCTCATAAATTGTTCAGGTTCCGGCCATGAGAGCTTATGTTGCGGCCCTTCTGACGGAAACCAACAGTTTTGTGGAGCGGCCGACCACGCTCGCGGACTTTCACGCGGGCGCTTATGCGCCGGCTGGCAG
>JBJHCI010000162.1:0-5385 GCA_050485925.1 Maricaulaceae bacterium | reverse complement strand
CAGGTGCTGCGCCACGTGCGGCTCCCGCTCGCCGCGCCGATGATCATGGCCGGCGTCCGGACGGCCGCGGTGATCAACGTCGGCTGGGCCACGCTCGGCGCGCTGGTCGGCGCCGGCGGCTACGGCCAGCCCATATTGAGCGGGATCCGGCTGGACAGCACCGCGCTGATCCTGGAGGGGGCCATCCCTGCCGCGCTGCTGGCCCTCACGGTGCAGTGGCTGTTCGAGCGCGCCGAGCGTGCCGTGGTGCCGCGCGGCCTGCGCGCCGGCCGCGCCCGGGCCGCCCAAACTTGACAGCGCCGGGGCCGGACCAGACAATTCGCAGCCCCCGGCGTCCTGCCGGGCGACCTGCCCTGGTGATGTAGCTCAGTGGGTTAGCGCGCGGCACTCATACTGCTGAGGTCGGTGGTTCACGTCCACCCATCACCACCAATGAAATCAAAAACCTAGACGTCTTCGCGGCTGGCAAAGCAAGCGCCTCCGAGCGCGCAAGTCCACCTCGCTGCAGCTCGCTTCGGCACCACTTATGACGTCGCAGCAGAAGTTGGCCATGGCGGCCTGCGTCTACTTCTGGAGCCTGCCATCAACGGGGGGATTACCCATCCATCAGCGCGTCATGCGCCTCTGTTTGGCCCGATCTAGTCAAGTTCGCCCGCGGCTCGTGATGACATGATTCGCCGGCGCAGTAAGCCCACCACGACCAAGGCGCTGGCCATGAACCACGCTGCGGCAGGCACAGGAATCACAGTGATGTTGGCCAGAAAGGCCTCTGTCTGGCCGAAAGCATTAGTGCCATAACCTACAACCCACTGGCCGTCGGCTGATACAGCGGTAGCCCGGTTGAGAGTCCAATCGGTCAATCCTGTAGCACCGTTCGCTATTAGCCAGTCGAATAGGGAAACCATGCCAGTCGCTTCGGTCCAGACAAACGCTTCCAGGCCCAATTCACTACTGCCCTCACCAACTATCACGCTGCCGTCGGAGGAGACGCCAAACGCGGTACTTGCAAAAGTACCGCCGGGCAAGTCTCCCAGGCCCACCATCCCGCCATCGGAAGTCCAGCGGAAGGCTTGGGCGCCGAGCAGGCTTCCACTCCAACCCACTACCACGCTGCCGTCGGTAGAGGCAGCGAACGCGTAACTATCGAAGCCTGCCCCCGGTAGGGTGCCCAAACCGACCATGCCACCCTCAGCCGTCCAGCGGAAGGCCTCGGTTCGGGTGAAGCTATTGCTCCAGCCAACCACCACATTGCCATCAGCGGAAACACCCCTGGCATTGCTATTGAATGTGCCTCCCGGGAGGTCCCCCAAACCGACCATACCGTCGGCTGTCGTCCAGCGGAAGGCCTCAAAAAGTGAGTTGCCGCTCGTGCTGCGACCCGCCACTACGTCGCCGTCAGCGGAGAGGCCGAGGGCTTGGCTGGTTGCCCTCGCGCCGTAAACTGATGCGTCCGGCAAACGACCCAAGCCGGTCATGCCGTCCTCGGCCGTCCAGCGGAAGGCTTCAGTGCCGGACAAGCCATCACTCCAACCCGCCACCACCCTGCCGTCAGCGGAGACCGCCCGGGCTGTGCTACCAGCAGTGCCTCCCGGGAGCGTGCCCAGGCCGGTCATGCCGCTCTCAGCTGTCCAGCGGAATGCTTCATTACCCGCAACGCCGCTGCTTTCACCAACTACCACGCGGCCATCGGCGGATACGCCCCAAGCTCTGCTATCGAAAGTTCCACCCGCCAGATCACCCAAGGGCGTGAAGCTGGACGCGTGCGCAGCCATGGAAAAAAGATAAAAACCGATGAGGCCCGAGACAAACTTCATGGTGCGATCCCCTCAGATAGTTGTTCTTCGTGTAGTTGTTCTTCGTGAGGCGGTGTCGGGACATGGCTGGTGCCTCAATCAGCCACCGGCGTGTCCGCAGAGGTGACTGGCCTCGAATATACATGCAATATCTTGGATTAAGCGAGAGTTGACCAAATTCGGGAATCGTTATGTCACTTCGCTTTTGCTATTTCCTGACCGTACTCCCGTAAGGCAAGCCATGCGCGATGTGGAATTTCCCGGTATCTTGACCTGAGGGAGGTCCATGGATGAAGCGCAAGCGGTATCAGGCCGTACAGGTGCTCTCCATAGGGGCTGAGGATGGGGCAGTACTTCTGAGGCCGTGCCCTCTAGAAACGAGTCGGGTATGCGGAGGCTGACCGGAAGCGTCGCGGCCGTTCTACTGTCGTGCACTGCCTGTGAGTGCCAATCGATAGAACCTATTGTCGCCCGCCTGTGCTATGTCGTCGAGGTTGAGGACCTGCCGGAGCGGATCGAGGCGTTTCGCACCGGTCGTCAGCTGGAACCATGGCTGAAGGAGTTCGCAGCCTCAGAAGGGCTCGGCAGTTTACACCGTCCCGGTGAAGTACGGCATAGTCTTTCTTGGGCTAGTGATGGTGTGATGGTGTCGCTTTCTCAGGCCATGGGATACCGACGTGCTTGGATATACCTGCATCGTGATGATCTGGCCGATCCTCGCATCGAAGCGCGCTTTACTGAGTTCCTGTATTCGGAGATCGGTCAGGAGTTCACAGTCTTCCCCTGTACTGATATCGAAGGGGCAGAAATGCCGGTGCTCTACAACTGGAAGCTTCGCTAGTCTATCCAGGTGCTGCGTGGCTATGCGGCGCAGCGGGAACTGGAGCATTTTTCGAAGGAGGCGGTGTACGCTTCGCGCAAGCTGCGCTCACGGCTGGCGTCACGTTATGAGAAGGCATGCACCTATCTGGTGGAGATGAATCGATGCGCCCGGCATTCCTGCGCCGCAAACAGGAGCAGGGAAGCGCTTCGAGGCAAAAGACTGATTGCGCAGCCTCGAGACTACCGGCCGGCAATGAGCGCCCTGACGATCGCCGCCAAGGGGATCCCAACCATGGCAACCGACACGGCCCAGTGCCCGCCGAAGATCGCGGTAGTAACCGCGCCGAAGATGGACAGCGCGGCAACGATAGCTCCCATCCATTGACCGCGAAGTTTGTCTCTTATCATCGCCGCTTGTGCAGATTGCTCAAGCGTCATACGGTGCGCCTGCTCTGCTTCGGCCATTGAGAGGATCCGGGCTGCACCATCCGGAATGATGCGTTCGAAATGTTCTAGCGCGGCAGGTGGCGGAAGTGGCCCGGACCAATGCTCGCAGGTGTGACCGGCAATAATCCGATTACTGCCGCCGGGGACCTGTGGCTGGTTAGCTGGATCACGCGGCTTTGATGGAGTCTGGTGCCGCTGTTTCCTGCCCATCGGCACGCCTCATGACCGTCCGGAAATCTTCTCCGATGCGCTCCCAGTCAGAGCGCATGGCCGACAAGTCAGACCGTTCAGGCAGGTAAGATCCAGTCCTCCAGAGCTCTGTCGGAGAGGCCAGGCCTGCCAGAAACGCGCTGACGACAGTTGAACGTCTGGAGGGCGCTTTCACACGTCGATAGGGCTTTGGAAGCTTGGCCATAGGGTTGTGCGGGTTTACGGTCTGTGGTTGGAATGCTAGCAGAAGGGGCTGGGATGGTTCGAGAGCCATTACCTGTGGCTTGTTCCAGAAACAGCTAACCGCATCACACAGCCCAGCATCTTGTGAAACTCCCGCTAGGCGTCATCCAGGGCGCTGGAGCAGGGTGTGTTGGATCTGCCCAGAGTCTCGTCCTCGCGCTGCTGCCCGCACTGCGCGCAGCGTTGGTTGCAGTGCGAAAAAGCGTGCCGATGAGCCCACAGAACCCACGCCGATCAGCGCCTTCAGCCTCGCTGTCGCCGCACTGCGAAGCCCCCGCCTGCCTTCACACCAACGGTATTTTTCCTATACCCTGACCCCAAGCTTCAAAAAACAGAACAACAGAGCCAATGAACTCTCTTTATATCCGCCACATCCCCGTTCTGGCATTCACCGCTCTCACCGCCACCCTGACCCCGCTTCTGGCTTCAGCGGACGGACGCACCGACGTCGTCGCCCGCACCGGCACTGCCGCGCCAGACCTCTCCTCGGGGGTCGTCTTCGATCGCCTGTTCGGCATCGGCACCACCGCCGCCCTGAACGATGCCGGCCAGGTGGCCTATGTCGGTATCGTGCAGGGCCCGGGCGTGACGGCCGGCGTGAACGACAGTGGCATCTGGGTCGGCGACAGCTTGCGCGTGCGCCGCGGCGACAGCGTGCCGGGCTTTGCGGGCCTCACCTTCGGCGCGCTTGGCTCGCCGGTGCTGAACGCTGCCGGTGACATCGCTTTTCGCGCCGACCTCGGCGGTGCCTCCCCGGGCACGAACGAGGCTGTGTTCCGGAACGAAACCCTGATCGCCCGCCGGGGCGATGCCGCCATCGGAACTGATCTCGCGGGGTCGCGCAGCTTCGGCACCTTCCGCGGCGGCCCGGCGATCAACGCGGCGGGAGATGTCGCCTGGGCCGCCGACGTCACACCCGGGTTCTGGTCGATCTGGCGCAACAACGACTTCATCACCCGCGCCGGCGCGACGGTGCCTTCGCTGGATGCGACGCTGAATCCGCTTTACGCGACGCGGCTCAGCATGAACGACGAAGGCGAGGTGGCCTATCGCGCCTTTCTTTCGGCCGGCGGCAGTGCCATCTTCATCGACAACCGCCTCGTATTGCAGACGGGCGATGCGGCACCCGGCGTCGGTCCAGGCGCTGCCTTCGACACCCTGTTCTCACCCGCGTTGAACAATGCCGGCGAGGTCACCTTCCGCGCCACGCTCGCCAGCGGTTCGAACAATACGGGCATCTGGCAAGGTGACCGCCTGGTCGTGCGCACCGGCGACGAGGCCCCCGGCGTGCCGGGCGCGCGCTTCCTGACCCTGACCGACCCGGTGGTCAATGACGGCGGCCAGGTGGCGTTCGGCGGCACCACCGAAACCAGCACCAAGGGTATCTGGATCTACGGCCCCAACGGCGATGCGCTGCTGGTCGTGCGTCCGGGTGACGTCATTGGTGGGCGCACCGTGGCCGACACTGCGTTCTCCGCCGACGACGCGGGCCTGCTCAGCAGCCCCAACAGCCTCAACAATTCCAGCCAGTTCGCCTACCTGGCCCGCTTCACCGATGGCAGCGAGGCGGTGTTGCGCTTCACCCCGGACCTGCGCTGGATCGCGGGTGCCAGCGGATCCTGGGACGACGCGATGAGCTGGACCATCGCCCAGCGGCCCGATGCCGTCCACGACGTCGCCATCTCGCCCGACAGCAACCTCACGGTCACCGGCCCTTCGACGCCGACCACGGTGCGCCGCCTGACTGTCGGCGGCGGCAGCGCTATGGCCACCCTCGACCTCGCCGGCGCCGAGCTTGAGTCCGGGCAACGGATCACGGTGGAGTCCACAGGCCGTATCGTCGGCAGCGGTGTGCTCGATGGGCCGATAC
>JBJHCI010000161.1:0-5388 GCA_050485925.1 Maricaulaceae bacterium | reverse complement strand
CGGCAAGCGCGCCCTCGCCAGCGCCGTGTGCAGGGCTGCCTTGGAGACCGCGCAGCAGATTGGTCAGCCGCCAGCGGCCTGGTGCCACGAGGCTTGCCTCGGCAAACTGGATCACCTCCCAGCCCTCTGCGCCTTCAATGGCGATGCGGTTAGCACCGGAGAGCGTGCGCAGCGCGCCTGCACTCTCCAGAGTCCCGTCGAACACGACAAGTTCGATGGCGTTGCCTTTGTCCCAACGGCTTTCAGGACCGGCGCCGAAGTCCGATGCCAGCCGACCCAGCACGGCTGGCACGGTGATCTCGGCGCGGGCATCGAGCAGTTGCGCATCCGGGCCAGCAAACACCGTCAGCGCCCCCGGCCAGGGCGCGGCAAAGGCGGCGACCACCAGACCGTTGCGCGCTTCACCTTCACCGGGACCAAGCGGCAAATCCATCACTGCCAGTATGGGACGTGATGGCTGGAGCGCGGCGTCCGGCGCGGTGAGCACCGGATCGCTGCCCGCCAGCACAGGCGCGCCCGACACGGCCGGTTCAAAATGCACGGCGCGGCTGGCGAGTCCGTCCGCGCTGGCAAGGCGCCAGCGTGACGGCCCGCCAGTGTGGGACGGCAATATCACCACATCGCCGGCTTCCAGCGCCATCAGGGATGGCGGCAGAACACCGAGCGCGCTCATTCCGGTCACCTCCTCTCGCGCCAACAGATCGGTGGCCCAGCGCCGGGCCTGCCGACTGTCCGCCAGCACACGGCATGACAGGGCAGCTACACCGTCCACCGCCGCATCGAGCCCGCGCGCAGATGCCACGGAGGGCTGGTAGTCCCCGCCATCGCCCACATGTGTGATGCGCACTTCGCGCACCCGGCGCGACTGGGCGGCCTGGATGAAGGCGACCGGGTGTCCGGTGCCGTCACGCGCGAAGCGCTCCGGCGCGATGGAGGTGACGGCTTCACCCCGGTGGGCAAGGGCGGCAACGCCCTCTGCCCGGTCAACGAGGTCGAAGCCGTAAAGCGTGCCCAGCTCGGCAAGGATGTCACGCGCGCGCTTGCCGCCTTCGATCACCAGGCCGGTGACAATGCCGTCGAGCATGGCAGTGTCGATTGTTTCGAGTCCCGCCTCGGCGGCAATATCGCTGACAATCCGTGCAAGACTGGACTGGCCGGCCCGCCCGATCAGCCAATGTCCCAGGGTCCAGTTCGGCCCGTCATCCCAGACATCGGTGCGGGCGGGAAACTCCGGAAAGGGCCGGGCATCCCAGGTCCAGGCATGGCCAAGCGACAGGTCGACCATCGGCCCGTCATAGAGTTGCGAATGGGGATTATGGCCCGTCTCGGGCTGCCAGTAGCTCAGCAGCGCCTCAATATAGCGGCGCTGTATGACATCATCACGCCGCCAGGTCGAAAAATGGGGCGCGAAGCTCTCAGAGCTTTTCGGATCGATGAAGACATTGGGCTGGTTCGCGCCCTTGTCCACCGCCGGGCAGCCATACTCGATAAAGCCGACGGGCTTGGAGCGCGGCACCCACTCGGTCGGTGTATCGGAGCGCACCCCACCGACGCGCTCATGGTGGGGTTCGCTCCACCAGCTGCGCAGATCCTTATAGCGCCAGATCCAGGGCTCGCCCTGACCGTCCGTGATGGGGGTGCGGGTCTGGCTCGCCCGGTCCTCATCGCTGGCGTAATACCAGTCATACCCCTCACCGCCCTCAATCTGTGCGGTGAGGTAGTCATGCTGATAGATGTCCGCATGTCCGGCCAGCGCATCGAGGTGACCATTGCCCTCGCGCCAGTCGGCGAGCGGGATATACCAGTCCAGCCCGATGAAATCGACGTTCGGATCGGCCCAGAGCGGGTCGAGATGGAAGCGGCGCTCACCCTCGGCCGGCGCATGACCCCAGTATTCCGACCAGTCCGCGGCGTAGGAAATCCGGCACTGATCCCCCAGAAGACTACGCGCACCGGCGGCCAGCGTTTTCAGATGCGCGACCGCCGGATAGACGCCGGACGCGCTGCGCACGGTCGTCAGGCCGCGCATTTCCGACCCGATCAGGAAAGCGTCCACCCCGCCTGCCGCTGCGGCCAGCGCAGCGTGGTGCAGGATGAAGCGGGCGAAGCGCCACTCATTAGGGCCGGAATAGCTGACACTGGCGCCCGAGACGGAGAAGTGGGAGGCATTGGCCGTACCGAAGAACACGTTCACCTGCGTGCCAGCGCCGGCTGTCATGTCGCTGGTTTCCGGATGGCCGGCGGCCGGGTGGCAGGTAATGCGCCCGCGCCAGGGATAAACGGCCTGCTCCGTCCCGCCATAGGGGTCGGGCAGGCCGTTTCCCGGCGGCACGTCCATCAGGATGAAGGGGTACAAGACCACTTTATAGCCTCTGGCCTTCAATGCCTGAATGGTCGCGATCACCGTGTGGTCGGACGGCGTGCCGCCATAGACCGGCTTTTCAGGCCCGCCGGTGACAAGATGGGCGCTGAGCCGGTTAAGCCCGGCCGCCTTCCACTCGATCGGACGGGTCAGCTTCAGGCGCGTTTCGACGCCCGGGCGGACGGTGCATTCCCCGCAGCGCAGATCATTCCCGAACCAGCTGGTCACCAGCGCAACCGATTTGCAGTTGGGCAGGCGCATGGCGAGATCATCGAGCGCGGCCTCGATATCGCTCGGCGCACGCAGTGTGTGAACGTTTTCCGCCTGCTCGCGCCCATCGCCCGTTTCGCGCATGACCGGACCGACGGCATAGGCGAACTCACCGGAAGCCGGGATCAGGCATACGCCTTCGATAAGGCTTTCCATGGAGCCCGGCCGGGCTTCCTCACCGGTGCCGAACACCTCAAAGCCCAGCTGGGGTAGGCGCGCGCCGTATTCATCAAGCGGCATGTCCTCGAAGACCACGTAAGCCAGCCCGCGATAGGCAGGCGCAGCGCCCGAACCCTCAATCATGGCGATGAGCGGATCGGGTTGCTGGTCCTCGCGCCCGTGATGAACGCGCATGACCAGGCGGGAGGTATCCAGCTCGACCCCGTTGGCCCAGACCCGCCCAATGCCGGAGATGGGGCCTTCACTTAAGGCCACCGCGAAACTGACCGAATAGCTGTAATTGACAACGCCGGAGCCGCCGCCCTTGCCGCCGCCCGTCTTTTCCGTCGTGCGGGTCTCTTTGAAGCGCGAGGCCCAGATCACCTGACCGGCAAGGCGCATACGCCCGTAAACACGCGGCACGGGCGCACCTTCGGTCGATGTCTGCACGTCCAGCGCCTCAATCGGCGAGCCAGGATCACGGGCGGAAGAGAAAAGCCGCGACACGCCAAATGCGGCGAGCGAGCGCACCGCTCCGGCTGCAAAGCGCGCGCCGGCGGCCAATGCCATCTGGGCCATCACGGCCTCCTTGAACTATTCTGAAATCGGGAAGGCACCCGCCGCCACGCAGCGACGTTGCCAGTAAGGGGAGTAGGGCGTCTCCGCCACCGCCCGGCCCTGCCAGGCATGGATGATCGCGTCCGGACGGCTAAGGATCGCGCAATGCTTCGCCGGTGCGCCTTCGCGCATGCGGAAGACCAACACATCACCGGGCCGGGCCTCCAAAGGCGCAACCGGGATCATGTGGCGAGCGGTCGCAAGGAGCAGCGTTTCCGCGCCCTGCCGCTCGGCCCAGTCCGGACTGTAGGCGGGCGGGGTTTCCGGCTCCGCGCCAATCACCTCACGCCACACACCGCGCACGAGGCCCAGGCAGTCCGTGCCTGCACCCTTGCAGCTCGCCTGATGGACGTAAGGTGTGCCGATCCATGTCCGCGCCTCAGCGATAATCGCGGCCGGGCTCATCTCTTGCCTCCATCGCGCACCGGTTCGGACCCGGCATGGCGCAAGAGCACATCATTTCCCGGCAGGTGAGGACATCCCCGGAAGTTGATGAAATTGTTGAACTTCGCGCGGCAGGTCACCGCCTGTCCGTCACAGCCTGCGCTCACATTGAACCCGTCTCCGGCCTGTGGCGGATGAAAGGGGGTACGCGCCAGCTCCAGCCGGGCCAGATCACCTGCCACGGCGTGCACCCTGACCCGGGAACGGGCGCCTGCGTTCGCGCCACTTGTCCAGGTTAATCGGCCTTCGCCAAACCAGCCGGGCGCAAAGCCGTCGAGCCCGCTTGCGGTGATGATGCCGTCGGCCAGCGCCTCCGCGACCACGCCAGAGCCCGTGAAAGTGGGCGTATCGAGGTCAACACCGCAGCGGTGATCGCCCAGCTCCGCATCACAGGTCCGGGCAAAGACCCGGCCAATGCGCCGATTCAGCCTGGCCGAAAGCCCGGTCAGCTCGGCTTCAAACCCCGCGCCCGCGCGGGCAATCTCGCCAATCTCGCCGGTGAACACCGTCACCGCCTGATCAGGGCTCTGCCAGTTAACGCGCATCACGCGCACCTCAGCCCCGTCATACAGCCCGTTAGCTATATCGGCGGCTTGAATCGCGTCGGAATGCAGCGCCCCGAAGGCAGCACCGCGCGCAGGCGCGCCGGTCTCGCAGCGAACCGGCCCGGAGGCCAAACCCGATTGCGGCTCGCAAGCAACGCCCGCCACTTCGAGCGCGCGATCATGGTCGGTAAAGCCCAGCACCGCGCCGTCACTTCGTGTGACCAGCCAGCACCAGCAAAGCGTCGTCACACCGCTATCGAGGCTGGCCTGAAAGCCAGCGGGAAGAGGGATCATGTTGGTGGTTCCTGTGTTCTTTGAACTCTCACAGCTGTCATCACCCGCTTCATGCGGGTGACCCATGCCTGAGAAGGAGCGTCTGGCTCAAAGTTTGAGGCATGGGTTCCCCGGATGGCTCACGCCACCGGGGAATGACACCGGGGTTGGGCCGGAAGGAGAAAAGCCCCCTACCCCCACCTGACCTCAACCAGCGGCACGCTGGCGGCGAGGCCTGCGCCGAAATGGTCGAGCGAGACTTCCAGCCGGTCCGTGTCAAAGCGCACCGGTACATCAAAGCGGAAACCGGCGGTGACCGCCGCGCCATCTTCGGGCGGCGCATCGAAAACGATCTCGCCTCCATCGAGCGTGAACGCCACTGGCGACCCATTCACGGCCACCAGAACGCTTCCCGCCACAGGTAGATGAATGGGCCGCTGATACGCGTTCTCGCCAATGCCATAGCGTTTCCGGAGCGCAAAGCGTGTGCGCGCCCCGTCACCCAGGCCCAGCAACTGGTCACCGGCAGAGGGCGCGCCCGAAGGAAGGCCGGAGGCATGGTCTGCAGGATCGCGGAAGCGGAAGGCATGAAGCCGCCCGCGCCGGGCCTCGAAAAAGGCGGTAAGCAAAGCGAGATCATCGCGTGATCGCACGCCCGGCCCCGCATCCCAGCGGCGGCGCGAATGCGCCCACGGGCGGTTGCGCTCCGCATGGCCG
>JBJHCI010000160.1:0-5412 GCA_050485925.1 Maricaulaceae bacterium | reverse complement strand
GGTCAATAACGTACTGGGCTTTCCATACATTTTTCGCGGCGCGCTGGATGTGCGCGCCACCACGATCAACGAGGAGATGAAGCTGGCCGCGGCCCGCGCGCTCGCCGATCTGGCCCGTACCGACGTGCCCGACGAGGTGGCTGAGGCCAACCGTTCCGGCCAGATACGTTTCGGGCGGGATTACATCATCCCGTCGCCCTTCGATCCGCGTCTGATCTCCTTTGTACCGCCCTATGTGGCCAAGGCAGCGGTGGAGAGCGGCGTGGCGCGCCTGCCTTTGCCGGAGGAGGGTACCGGTTACCGCGCGCGCCTGGCCCAGCGCCTTGATCCGACCGCCGCCCTGCAGCAGCGCATCACCCAGGCCATTAAGGCAGAGCCCAAGCGCATCGTGTTTGCGGAAGGTGAGGAACCAGCCGTCATCCGCGCCGCTGCCGCCTTCCAGTCCCAGGGGCTGGGCATCCCCGTTCTCGTGGCCCGCGAGAAGGTCGCGGAAGCGAATATGAAGGAGCTCGGTATCCCGCCAGGCTCGCTCGAAATCTGGAATGCGCGCCTGTCGGACCAGAACCCGGACTATGTCGATTTTCTCTATGAGCGCATGCAGCGCCGGGGATATCTGCGCCGTGACGTGCAGCGCCTCGTCAATAATGACCGCAATGTCTTTTCCGCCTGCATGCTGCGTTTTGGCGATGCGGACGGCATGGTGACCGGCGTCACGCGCCACTTCATGAGCACGCTGGGTGATATCCGGCTGGTGCTGGATCAGGCTCCCGGCGGTCGTCTGATGGGGCTGTCCATCGCGATCACGCGCGGGCGTACCCTCGTCATCGCAGACACCAATGTCACAGAGTTTCCCGAAGCACCGGAATTGGCCGATATCGCGGAAGGCGCGGCCAAGGCGGCCCGAAAGCTGGGCCTGACGCCGCGCGTGGCGTTCCTCTCCTATTCAACCTTCGGCAACCCGCCGGGTTCGCGCACCGAGAAAATCCAGAGCGCGGTCAAGCTGCTCGATGCGCGCGGTGTGGATTTCGAGTATGAGGGCGAGATGGCCGCCGATGTGGCGCTGAATCCTCATCACCGCGAGGCTTACAGCTTCTCGCGCCTGTCCGGCCCTGCCAACGTGCTGGTCATGCCTGCGGTGCACTCCGCTTCGATTGCGGTACGCCTGCTGAAAGCCACCGGCGGGGCGACGGTGATCGAAGGACTGGTCGTGGGGCTTGAGAAATCGGTGCAGATCGCGCGGCTCGGCTCGCCCGTTTCAGACATTGTGAACCTGGCGGGTATGGCCAGTTTCGATCTTACCCACAGGGCATGACAAAGAATTCATAAACCCCCTCTGGCGGCCTCCGGCAACGCACCCTAACTGAGGGGGCCTTTCTCCCGGCCGGACCCCCACAATATGGCAACTACCCGCAAGAATCGCGATCTGACGCAGGGGCCGGTTTTCGGCCATATGATGCGCATGGTCATCCCGATGAGCTTTGGCATTGTGGCCATGATGCTGGTCGGGATTGTCGATGCCTACTGGGTCGGCCGTCTCGGTACGGTGGAACAGGCCGCCGTGCAGTTCGTCTTCCCGATGACCATGGCCGTGATGAGCATTGCCATCGGCCTTGGCGCAGGGGCGGTCTCGGTTGTGGCGCGCGCAGCCGGGCGTGGCGATGGCGAACGTACCAAGCGCGTGGCTACTGATGCGGTGGTGCTTGCCCTCATCGTGACGACCATCACATCAGCCATCGGCATAGCGCTGATCGACCCGATCTTCCGCCTGATGGGCGCGACCGACGCTATGATGCCGCATGTACGCGACTATATGGTGATCTGGTTTGCCGGGATCATCTTCATGGTTGGCCCGATGATCGCCAGCAACATTCTTCGCGCGTTGGGCGATGCGATCCTGCCAAGCGTGATCATGATCATCGCGGCGGTCCTGAATATGATCCTCGACCCGATCCTGATCTTCGGGCTGGGTCCGATACCGGCGATGGAGGTGCAGGGTGCCGCGCTCGCCACGCTGATCGCCAATCTGGTCGTCTTCATCGTCGCCATGGCGATCATGATCTTCCGCGAGAAGATCATTGATCTCTCCTGGCCGGGCCTTTCCGAAATGGTTTGGAACTGGCGCGAAGTGGCGCGTATCGGCGCACCGGCGGCGGGCTCCAACATGATCAACCCCATTGCGATGACGCTGGTTTTTGCCGCCGCTGCGCGGTTTGGTGAGCCGGTTGTGGCAGGTTTTGGCGTGGCGGGCAGGGTGGAGGCGCTGGCGTTGATCCCGCTCTTCGCGCTCTCCGGCTCCATCGGCGCGATCACAGGCCAGAATGGCGGGGCGGGGCGCGAGGACCGGGTACGCGAAGCCTTTCGTTCCGCCTTCCTCTTCTGTGCAGGATGGGGCGTGGCGATGGCGGCTCTGCTGGCTCTGCTCGCCTATCCGCTCGCCTGGCTGTTCCTGCCGTCAGAGGAGGCGCGCGCCATGGCGCGTCTGACCTGGTGGATCGCGCCGGTGACGATGGGCGGATACGGCATCGCCATGGCCGCCAGCGCCGGGTTTAACGGGCTTGGACGGCCCCTGCTGGGTGTTGCCATCAATCTGATGCGCGGCTTCGGCCTTCTGGTGCCGCTGGTATGGCTCGGCGCGTCCGCTTTCGGCCCGGCGGGCATGATCAGCGGTTATGCGCTCACCAATCTCATCGCAGGGGCGGTGATCGCCTTCCTGGTGTTGCGCTATGCGCCGATGAGCGCGGTGGAAAGCAAGGCCCGCCCTGTTGTCCCGCCGACGCAGGTCGCAAGGGCGGGCGCGCCGGTCAGGCCTGGGGAGTGACCATCGTTGCCGGACGCCGGATCGCGGTGACCGACCAGATCAGAGCGATGACCCAGCCGATCACCGTCCAGCCGAGCAGCAGATTGGTGAGGAAGATGGCAAAACCATCATGATGGCCCCGCGCCAGCGCGATGATGGTGGGGATGAAATGACCAACCAGAAGCAAGATGAGGATTTCCATGTGCGGACTCCTTTTATCGATTTTCGATAAAGATAGGGTGATTTCCGCGCCGCGCAAGTGACAGCTTCGTAATATTCCCGGCAAGCCCGGTTTGGCGATTCTACCAAGCATCCGCTAGACCACGAGTCATGATTTCCTCTGGCAGCTGACGGAAAAACCCATGCGCCATCTCCTGATGAGCCTTCTAATGCTGGTCGCGACCATCCCCGGCCAGGCGGATGCGCAGGATGCGGGTGAAGAGGCCCGTGCGGCCTTTGCAGAAGGCCAGGCGCTTTACGCAAACCGCAATTATGAGCGCTTGCCGCTGGCCATCGCACGCTTTGAAGCGGCTGTAGAGTTAGACCAGGCCTATGCCGATGCGTGGGCGGCGCTCGCCATGGCCTATGCGCTGGCCCCGCACTGGGCGATCACGGACCGGGATTATCATGCGCTGGCGGTTGAGGCCGCCGGGCGCGCACTGGCAATAGAGCCCGACAATGCCGACGCGTTGGTGACGCTGGGTAATCTCTCCGGCGAGGCGGGTGATTATCTCTCTGCCATGGACTTCCTCACCCGCGCGGTCGAGGCCGATCCCGCCCACGTGCCCGCGCGCCTGTTCCGGGGCGATGCTTTGCGTATGCTCGGTTATTTCGAGGCGGCGGGCGAGGAATACACGGCCTGCCTTGAGCTTGATCCGGTTTTCGTGCGCTGCCTGCACCGCCGCACCGCCATAATCCGCGAGGCCGATGGCAGGGGCGATTACCGTGCTGCCCTGTCAGAGCTTCTGGAAAGCCGTTTCTCCGACGTGCTGCCGGAGTTTCTGGGCGTGGTAGCGGCCGAGGAGGGCGGTATCGCCGTGCGGGCGCTCCTGCGCGACTATGTGCGCATCTTCCCGGTTGAGGCGCGCTGGCTCGTCGCGCCCATGGCGCGGGCCCTGAGCGATGAGGATTATGACCGCGCGGTGGCTCTCGAAGCGGTGGAAGCGCGCCTTGTCGCGGACGGGTTCGATCCGGCCAGCGATGATTACCTCACCATGACCTACCGGCTGGCGTTTCGCGCCTATGACCTTGTGCCTACCGATTTCGCGCTGCCCTGGTACTGGTATCGCGGCTATCCGGGCCTTGAAGGCTCAGACGTCCAGCGCGCGGCGATTATCCGCTTCGGCCTGCCGGAGTACTGGCGTGAACACGGCTTCCCGGACCGGTGCGAACCAGTTGGGACGGGTGATTTTGTGTGTGAGTGAGTGGCAGGGGCCGTCATGGCCCGAGGGCTGCCTTTCTCCCCGTCCTTGGAGCGCCACTGCGTCGGTTAGGATGAGGGGAAACGCAAACCCAAAGCCCTCATCCTGAGGAGACCTGAAAGGGCGTCTCGAAGGACGAGGGCTTGACCGGCTAAAACCTACCCCTCATCGGGGAATTTGTAGTCCTTGAACATCTCGCGCAGCTTGGTTTTCAGGATCTTGCCCGTCGGCCCGATCGGCATCTGGTCGATGAACTCGATGCCATCGGGAATCCACCATTTGGGCACGCGCTCGGCGAGAAACTCGCGGATCGCCTCGGCCGTCGGCGTGGTGTGCGGCTTGGGCTGGATGACCAGAAGCGGGCGCTCCTGCCACTTGATGTGCGGCATGCCGACAGCCGCCGCCATGAGCACGTCCGGATGGCCCATCGCGACGTTTTCAAGGTCGATCGAGCTGATCCACTCTCCGCCGGACTTGATCACGTCCTTGGAGCGGTCGGTGATGGTCATGTAGCCATCGGTGTCGAGATAGCCGACATCGCCGGTGCGGAACCATCCATCGTCGGTAAAGGCCTCCGCGCCCGAACCGCGGAAATAGCTGTCAATGATCCAGGGCCCGCGCACCTGGATATGTCCGGAGGACTTGCCGTCACGCGGCAGCACATTGCCGTCATCATCGACGGCGCGCATTTCCACGCCATAGATCAGCCGGCCCTGTTTCAGCTTGATCTTGATCTTCTCGTCGTCGGAGAGGCCGTCGTGCTTGGGTAAGAGCTTGCCGACCGTGCCGAGCGGGCTCATCTCGGTCATGCCCCAGCCCTGCTGCATGTCGACGCCATATTCGTCCTGGTAGGCGCGCAGCAGCGCCTCAGGCATGGCAGAACCGCCCATCAGCACGTTCTCTACGCTATCAATGCGCTTGCCGCTCTCCCGCAGGTATTGCAGGAGGCCAAGCCAGACGGTGGGCACGCCCAGCACCTGGGTGACCTGCTCTCCCTCGATCAGTTCCTGCAGGGATTTGCCGTCCAGCTGCGCGCCCGGCATGACCAGCTTGCCGCCGCCCATAGCCGTGGCGTAGGGCACGCCCCACGCATTGACGTGGAACATGGGGACAACCGGCATGATCGTGCCGCGCGAGCCAACACCCAGCACGTCCTGACCGAGGCAGGCCATGGCGTGCAGCACGGTGGAGCGG
>JBJHCI010000159.1:0-5452 GCA_050485925.1 Maricaulaceae bacterium | reverse complement strand
TCTTTCAGGCCCGAGAGCGGATCGGTGCCGCTGGCGGCGATATCGAGGAAGGCGGCGAGAGCTGCGGGTGCGGATTCCATGCTGACCGGCGCGGGCGAGGCATCCCTTGCTATGCCGATCAGCCGGGCGGCGAGCGCACGCGCGTCCTCGCTGTCATAGGCGAAGCCTTGCACCGCGATTGTACCCGACAGCCCGGCGAGTGAGAGCGTTCCGCCACAGGCCGCTGCCACCTGACCCCAGAGCGCGGCGGCATGGGCAAGGCCTGTCTCATCTCCCGCAAACCGCGTCAGATTCAACGTGATGGCGGGCAGGGTAGGTGCCGTGTCTTCAAAGCGCAGGGTCGGCTGGCCGTGGGTCCAGATCGTGGTGGCGAGATCGGTGAGGAAGGCGCGGGACTGCGTGCTTTCATCGGCGATCATGGCACCGGGCAGGGCGATGACGGGATTGACCGGAGCTTCGGGCACGAAGCCTGCGCCATCCTCGATGTCATCGAGCCCCTGCCGGGCGCGGGCAATCGCGCGCTCGATCATGGCGTCCGGCACACCGTCGCGGCGTGCCGCGCGGATGGAACGGGCCAGTGCCCGGTTGCGGCGCGGATCAAAGCACTCATCCTCGTTGCCATCGCAGTTCATGCAGGCCAACGACGCCGCTTCCAGCCGGTCGCGCACGATGCGCGCGCCGACATCGCTGGCGGCACCGGCCATGGCGGCGGTGTTGATGAGGGAGAGCAGGGCGCCGGCCTCGAACGGGCCGCTGGCCAGTGTTTCCTCGTCTTGAAACTCCAGCCTGTCCTCATGCCAGAGGGCGGGGTGGGGTGCAGCCTCGCGCGCGGCAAGGCTCGCCAGAAGCTCTGCCGCCTCGATGCCATCTGCGGCAAAGCCAGCGGTTCCGGCCAGCCGTGCGGCGAGACCGGTCAGGATCAGGCCGGCATCCCCGTCCTCGTCCAGCCCGGCCAGCAGGGCGAGGCCGGTGACGGCGCTCGCCGGCCAGTCTGCCGGGGCTTGCAGGCTGAGGGCGTGGACGGTCAGCGCATCGGGATCTGTCATTCCGGCGGCGTGCGGTTCCATGGCCAGCCCGGACAGCGGGGCCTTGCCCTTTTCGGTCAGGCGTCTCTCAAGCGTCATGGGCCGCACCATCCTGCGCAAACGAATCACTTGCCCCGATGATACCGCTCCGGAGGGAGGAGAGTCGAAGGAAGGGGTGGATGATCGGACGTTTGCCGGTTTAGTTTTGGTGAAGCAGTGCAAGGATAGGGTATTGCCGATGGAACGCCACCGGATATTCAACACCAGCTTTGCGAGCGTTTATCCGCACTATGTCGCCAAGGCCGAGCGCAAGGGCCGCACGAAGGCGGAGCTTGACCAGATCATCTGCTGGCTGACCGGGTATGACGATGCGGGCTTGCGCGCCGTGCTCGACAACAAGACGGATTTTGAAACGTTTTTCGCTGAAGCTCCGGCGATGAACCCGGCGCGTGAACTGGTCAAGGGCGTGGTCTGCGGCGTGCGCGTAGAGGAGGTGGAGAACCCGCTCATGCGCGAGATCCGCTATCTTGACAAGCTTGTGGACGAGCTGGCGCGGGGCAAGGCGATGGAGAAAATCCTGCGCACGGCTTGAGGGTGCAGTCCGCCGCACTGGACGCAGGCGCGCGGGATAGGCATATACCGTTGCAACCGATTTGATGTTTCGCGAGGGGCGGACCTGCCATGCTCGACTTCATTGGAAGACTGTTTGCCTGGTGGAACGGCGCGACGCTCGGCACGCTGTGGACGATAAGCCGTGGCGGCAAGCTCGTCGGCGAGGATGATTACGGCAATCGCTATTATGAAGAGCGCAGACGTGGTTCCGGCGCCGATGGCGTACCGCGCCGCTGGGTGATCTATAAAGGCTATGCCGATGCCTCGCGCGTGCCGGCCGACTGGCATGGCTGGCTGCACCACACGTTCGCCGAGGCTCCCGTCGATGCGCCCCTGCCGCGCCGGGAGTGGGAGCTCGATCACAAGCCGAACCTGACCGGCACGGTCTACGCCTACCGCCCGGCCGGTTCGCTCGCTGATCCGCGTCCGCGCGCGGCCAGCACGGCCGATTACGAGGCCTGGCGTCCGGACGCCTGATCCGATGCGCGGAGGGGCCGTTCTCGAAACGTTGGTTGGCCTGATCGTCCTGGTCATTGCCGGGGTGTTTCTGACCTTTGCCCAGTCACGTGTGGATGGTGATCCCTCACAGGGTGGATACGAGCTGCACGCGAGGTTTTCTGAAGTTGGTGCGCTGTCGCGCGGGGCGGAGGTGCGCGTATCGGGCGTGCCGGTGGGCTCTGTGATGCAGATCGGGCTCGACCCGGACACCTATTTTGCCAAGGTCACCGTGCGCATCCGCCGCGATGTGCATCTGCCGGCCGATTCCACGGCCAAGATCAGCGCGTCGGGCCTTCTCGGCGGCGCCTATATCGAGATCGCACCCGGCGGGGATGAGGAGATGATCGAGGAAGGCGGAGAGATCATGTTCACGCAAGGCGCGGTGGACCTGTTTGAGCTGATTGGCGGCTTTGTGTCCGGCGGGCGGTCTGGCGACTGATGTTGCCGCGCCCTTGTGTTGCCGTATTGGTCTGGCGAGAATGCGCGCCGAGGGGAATTGATCGCACATGACCACGTTGCTTCGTATCACGCTTGTTTCTGCCTTTCTCGCCTTCATGCTGGCGGGCGCGCCTGCCTTGGCGCAGGAGGGCGACGAGCCCGGTTCACGCGAGGACTGGGAAGAGGCGCTGGACGAACCGGAAGCCGATCTCACCGACCCGCTGGAACAATTACGCGAGCGCCAGGCCACGCGCCCTGACGCGCTGAGCTCCCGGCCCGGCACTGTTGCGGTCCTGCGCGGGCTGGACAAGGTGACAGCCCGCACGCGCGATTTTGAGGTGAATGTGGGCGAAAGCTATACGTTCGGCGCGCTGGAAATCGCAGTGCAGTATTGTCGCCGCCGCCCGCCCGAGGAGCCGCCCGAAGTCTTCGTCTTCATGCAGATCGATGACCGGCGCACGGACGGGTTCGGTGCCGGCGAGACGGGCGTGCGCCTCTTCTCAGGCTGGATGTTTGCCTCCAACCCCGCGCTCAACCCGCTCGACCATCCGGTTTATGATGTGTGGGTGATCGATTGCAGGAGCTGAGGCCCGCTTAGGCCCTCCGGCAGGGCGAAGAAATCGGCCGTCCGGCCAATCGCGGCTTTGAGCATGGTGCGGTATTCGGCCCGTGCGATGGCGACTGCGCCGAACCGTTCGAGATGTTCGGTCATGAACTGGGTATCGAGCAGGCCATAGCCGCCCGCCTTCAGCCTTGCCACCAGATGGACCAGCGCCACCTTGGAGGCGTCGGTGCGCCGTGAGAACATGCTCTCCCCGAAAAAGGCCGCGCCGAGGCTGACACCGTAGAGCCCGCCCGCCAGCACACCCTCCTGCCAGCATTCCAGCGAATGGGCGTGCCCCGCTTCGTGAAGTTCGCCATAGAGATGGCGGATCGGGTCATTGATCCAGGTGTGTTCACGCCCGCGTGCCGGGGCCGCGCACTGGTCCACCACCGTGTTGAAGCAGCGGTTTACGGTGACGTGAAACACATCCCGGCGCACCGTCTTGGCCAGGCTGCGCGGGATGTGGAAGCTTTCAAGCGGGATGACGCCGCGTTCATCGGGATCCAGCAGGAAAACGCGCGGATCATCCCGGTCCTCGGCCATCGGGAAGACGCCGCGCGCATAGCAGTCGAGCAATTCCTTTGCGCCAAAGCCGCGCATTCAAACATTGCCTTTGGCGAGGCCGGGTTTCCTCCCCCGTTCACGGGGGGAGAAAGATATCTGCGTTTCCCGCTGCGCCGGCAAAGCCCTTACGCCTTCGCGTTGCGCTCGGCGAGCCAGCTTTCCAGCCAGCGGATATGGTAATCGCCGCTGACGAAGTCCGGCTCTTCGAGGAGATCGAGATGGAGCGGAATCGTGGTCTCGATCCCGCCGATGACCATTTCCTTCAAAGCGCGTTTCAGGCGCATGATCGCCTCATGCCGGTCGCGGCCATGCACGATCAGCTTGCCGATCAGGCTGTCATAATAGGGCGGGATGGAATAGCCGGCATAAAGCCCGGAATCGAGGCGCACACCCGGACCGCCCGGCGCGTGGAACTCCGTCACCCGGCCCGGTGAGGGCGTGAAGGTGTAGGGGTTTTCCGCATTGATCCGGCATTCGATGGACCAGCCATTGACCTTGATGTCTTCCTGGCGGACTTCCAGCTCCAGCCCGGCGGCCACGCGGATCTGTTCGCGTACCAGATCGATGCCGGTAATCAGCTCGGTGACGGGGTGCTCCACCTGCAGGCGCGTGTTCATCTCGATGAAGAAGAACTCGCCATTCTCGTAGAGGAATTCCACCGTGCCGGCACCGCGATAGCCGATTTTGCCGACCGCCGTGCGTACGATCTCGCCAATGCGCGAGCGTTCGTCAGGGGTGAGAGCGACGGAGGGCGCTTCTTCCAGGATTTTCTGGTGACGGCGCTGCAGCGAACAGTCCCGCTCGGCGAGATGCAGCACATTGCCGTGCTCGTCAGCCATCACCTGGATTTCGATATGGCGCGGCTTGCCGAGATAGCGCTCGATATAGACCGCGCCGTCCCCGAAAGCGGCCTTCGCCTCGGTGGAGGCGGTCTGCAGCGCGCTTTCCAGCTTGTCTTCGGTTTCGGCGACCTTCATACCGCGCCCGCCACCGCCGGCAGCGGCCTTGATCAGTACGGGAAAGCCGACTTCCTTGGCCACCTTGCGGGCCTCGGTCATGTCCGAGATCGCGCCGTCAGAGCCGGGCACCACGGGGATGCCCGCTTCCACGGCGGCTTTCTTGGCGGTGATCTTGTCGCCCATCAGGCGGATGGTTTCCGGCTTCGGCCCGATGAAGGTCAGGCCATGGGCCTCCACGATCTCGGCAAAGCGGGCATTCTCCGACAGGAAGCCATAGCCGGGGTGGATGGCCTGCGCGCCGGTGATCTCGGCAGCGGCGATGATGGCCGGGATGTGCAGATATGACCGGCCGGCCGGGGGCGGGCCCAGGCACACGCTCTCATCGGCCAGCTTGACGTGCATCGCGTCGGCATCGGCTTCGGAATGGACCGCAACCGTGCGGATGCCCATCTCCTGGCAGGCGCGGTGGACGCGAAGGGCGATCTCGCCCCGGTTTGCGATAAGGATTTTCTCGAACATGGCGCTTCTGCCCCGCTCTAAACAATGGTGAAGAGCGGCTCGCCGTATTCGACAGGCTGGGCGTCATTGACGAGGATTTCCCCGATCTTGCCCGAACGCGGCGCGGTGATCGGGTTGAAGGTTTTCATCGCCTCGATCAGCAGGATCGTATCGCCTTCCTTCACCGCCTGCCCGGGCTTCACGAAATTCTCCGCATCCGGGTTGGGCCGGAGATAGACCGTGCCGACCATGGG
>JBJHCI010000158.1:0-5506 GCA_050485925.1 Maricaulaceae bacterium | reverse complement strand
TCTCCGCCCTGCACGAGGCCTTCGCCGCCGGCGCCGATCTCGACACCGACCGCATCGTGCGCGCCGTGGAAGAATCCCCACCCCTCTCCGTCACCATGGGCGAACGCATCGACCGCCTCCGCGCCTGGGCGCAGGACCGCTGCGTGCCGGCGGATTGAGAAAGCGCGGAGGGAATCAGGTGTGGGGGAGCGCGGAGGGAGATGAAGGGGGGTGATCTGGCGGGCGCGCGGGGAAGGTTGGGTGGGGGAGGGATTTGAGATTTCAAATGTGAGATTTCAGGAATGGCGGAGCGCGGGGGAAGGCGATGGGAAAGGGAGGGGGAGTGATCCGGAGGGTGCGCGGGGGTCGTCTGGTGGTGTTGAGGCGCTCGGTTCGATCGTTCGGCGTGCGCCGGAGTGGATGCAGACGAGTGATTGCTGTTGCGGGGTCCTTCCTCGGGCGACAGGGGAGATTCGTGCCCTCTCCTCGGTCCTTCCCCGCGTCCTCGGGGGGGCGGGGGAGGAGGGGTGGGCGGTTCGGCGTTCGCGGGAGCGGTGCGGGACTGGCGGAGGGCGCGGAGGATGGACTCTGCGGACTTGCGGCGGGTGTCGGGGTAGGTGTCGCGGTTGGAGCTGGTGACGATGTCCAGCAGGGCGCGGTAGACGGCGCGCTCGGCGACGGTGGCGAGCATGTGGAGCTGGAGGCGGTTGAGCTGTTCGAACTGCTCGACGCGGGTGCGGCCTTCGGTGGAGGAGAGGAGGGCGGCGAGCCGCGGGATGTTCAAGCCGTGCGCCTTGGCGAGGTCGCGGACCCCTCGGAGATCGCCAGCCTCAGCCGGGAATATGCGGAACTGAAACCGGTCGTGGCGCAGATCGACGAATACCGGGCCGGGGAATCCGCGCTGGCCGAGGCGCAGGCGCTGCTGGACGACCCCGAGCTACGTGCCCTGGCCGAGGAGGAGGTGGTGCGGCTCAGGACCGTGCTGCCCGAACTGGAGCACGCGCTGCAGCTTGCCCTGCTGCCGAAGGATGCAGCCGATGCGCGGCCCGCGATACTAGAGATCCGCCCCGGCACCGGCGGCGAGGAGGCGGCGCTCTTCGCGGCGGACCTCCTGCGGATGTACCAGCGTTTTGCAGAGGCGCAGGGCTGGGGCTTCCAGATCGTGGAGCTTGCCCAGACCGAACTGGGCGGGGTGCGCGAGGCGGTGCTGAGGGTGCAGGGCGAGGGTGTGGCCCATGCCGGCAATCATCTGGCGCGCAATGGCCGGGCTGACACTTGGACAGCCGCCATAGCGCGCGGCAGCAATTATCTGCTCGCTGCTGCCTTGCCGCCAGAAAACCTCCTGTATGCCATTGTCGGCATTGCGCCGTTCGGTCCGCAGGACGGCGGGGGCTGCGTTCACGCCCATGGCCGCTTCCAGCCAGAAGCGGCTGAACGATGTGCCGGGGCCGAACTCGATGGTTTCGCGCTGGCCGCCATCGGATAGAAACACGTAGATGTCCAGATTGCGCCGCGCGATCGCGTGCAGAGAGCTGTTGGTGAAGCGCGCATTCTCCAGGTCAATGCGCAGCTGGCGGCGTGCGGTGAAGTCATTCAGCACCAGCTTGGAGTCCGTCTGCTCTCCGGCCCATCCATTCCCGGCGAGGAAGTGGCGCTCGCTGCTGCCCGCAGGGCTGATCCCTGCATCCGGCAGCTGGGCGCCCGCCTCGCTGAGCGGGTGAACGCTGACAGACCAGGAAACCCGGGTGCCCTGCGGCAGGGGTGTTCCTCTGACGCGTTCATAGTGACGCGCATCGACATGCGGGCCCATCGCCGCGAGGGACGGAGCCGGAGCGGCGGGTGTAGCGTCGCCCCGGGGCGCAGGCGCGGGTGCCGGTTCAGCTTCGGCCTCGGGCGGGGTGGCGGCGGCAGGCGAGGCCGGTTGCGCCGTTTCGCTTGCTGGCTCGGGCATCGCGGGCGGAGCGGCATCCTCTTCCGTTGCGAACTCTCTCTCCTCCAGACCACGCGCCGGTTCGGCATCAGCCTCGTCTTCTGACGGCTGAGCGGCGGGCGCTTCAGCGCCATCCTCCGGCGCGTCGTCCACCGAAGGCATGCTGGCCTCAGGCGTTTCTGGATCGTCCGCCTCCTCGTCATCGAGGACGGGGGCGGTCTCCTCCACTGCTTCCTGTCCGGGAGGCGCAACACCCGCCTCACCCGGAGCGGTGCCTTCTTCCGGTTCCGGGGCGGTTTCACCGGCGGTGAGCGCTTCGAGCAGGGCGCGCAGGGCATTGATATCATCAGGATCAAGGCGGGAAGGGAGTTGCGGCGGCTGGCTGTGTAGTGTCAGCGCGGCAAGAACCGGCAGGATAATCATGCAAGCTGTCCCTCTCTCATCGCCCGGCGAAGACCCAAGCGTGCCATTGCGGCGCGGTCAAGGCCATGATGAGGCGCGCTGCCGTTAACCCGAATTGACGTTGACGTGAACGTCAACTTCGTCGAAACTCATCACATGAACGCGAAGTCCTCGCCAGAGACGCTGTATTCGATACGCGATCTCGCCGCCTCGTTCGGCGTGACGCCGCGTGCGCTGCGTTTTTACGAGCAGCAGGGGCTCATCACGCCGCAGCGCAAGGGCGCGACGCGGCTCTACACGGCCGCAGACCGTGCCCGGCTCATTCTGATCCTGCGGGGCAAGCGTGTCGGGTTTTCTCTGGCCGAGATCAAGGAAATGCTCGATCTTGAGGCTGCAGAGCATTCAAGCCCGGCCTATCTGGAGAACTCCATCGAGCGCTTCCGCGGGCGAATCGAGGATCTCAAGCGCCAACGCGACGATATCGACGAGTCGATAAGCGAGCTGGAAGCGGGCGTCGTGTGGATGGAAGAGCGCCTGAATGACCGCGAGCCGCCCGAAGACATCAAACGCCGCGCGCGCGCGTTCGAGGCGCTAGCCGCCGCGCGTCTTGTTCAATGGTCTGTCGGACCGCCTGACTAGCCCTAATTCATCAACGCGCCCGCCTGTCGGGCGGCCTGCCTGATCTCACTGAAGACTTCATCGCCGGGAGACCTCTCACATGCCCAGTTACCGCGCCCCTGTCCGGGACCAGCGTTTTGTTCTCAACGATGTGCTGAACGTGCAGCAATACGGCAATCTGCCGGGCTTTGCCGATGCTACGCCCGATATCGTGGACGCCATTCTGGAAGAGGGCGGCAAGCTCTGCGAGAATGTGCTCTACCCGCTCAACAAGGTGGGCGACGCTGAAGGCTGTCATCTGCAGCCCGACGGCGAGGTGAAGGTGCCGGCCGGCTTCAAGGAGGCCTATGACCAGCTGACCGAAGGCGGCTGGACCGCGCTCTCTGCCGATCCTGAATATGGCGGGCAGGGACTGCCCCATTATCTCAATCTCGCATTCAACGAGATGGTGACTGCTTCCAACATGGCGTTCGGCATGTATCCGGGCCTGACCGGTGGTGCCGCACAGGCGCTGACCCATGGCGGCTCTGACGAGCAGAAGCGCCTCTATCTGCCTAAAATGATTTCCGGCGAGTGGTCGGGCACGATGAACCTGACCGAACCGCATTGCGGCACTGATCTCGGCATGCTGCGCACCCGCGCCATTCCCAACGGCGATGGCACTTACCGGATTACGGGCCAGAAGATCTGGATCTCGGCCGGTGAGCATCCGATGAGCCAGAACATCATCCATCTGGTGCTGGCGCGCGTCGAAGGAGCGCCGCAGGGCGTGAAGGGTATCTCGCTCTTCGTGGTTCCGAAATTCATCCCCAACGAGAACGGCAATCCGGGCAAGCGCAATGGCGTGCGCTGCGGCGGCCTGGAAGAAAAGATGGGCATTCACGGCAACTCGACCTGCGTGATGAATTATGATGACGCGACGGGCTGGCTGGTGGGCGAGGAAAACAAGGGCCTGCGCATCATGTTCGTCATGATGAACGAGGCGCGCCTGGGCGTCGGCCTGCAGGGCTTGGCGCTCGCCGAAACGGCCTATCAGTACTCGCTGGCCTTCGCCAAAGACCGCCTGCAGGGCCGCTCTCTGACGGGCCCGAAAAACCCCGATGGTCCGGCTGACCCGATCATCGTGCACCCCGATGTGCGCCGTATGCTGATGGACCAGAAAGTGTTCGTGGAAGCGGGCCGCGCTTTCACCCTATGGACCGCGCTGCAAGGCGATCTGGAGCACAAGGCGGCAGACGAGGAAACCCGCACCAAGGCGGGCGATTACATGGCGCTGCTGACCCCCATCGTGAAAGCCTATCTGACCGACAAGGGCTATGACAGCGTCTCCAAGGGCCTGCAGATCCATGGCGGGTCGGGCTTTACCCGCGAATGGGGTATCGAACAGCTCCTGCGCGATGCACGCATCACCCTCATCTATGAGGGCACGAACGGCGTGCAGGCGCTCGATCTGGTGGGCCGCAAGCTCGCCATGAACGGCATGCGCCCGATCAATACCTTCTTCGCGGAGCTCGACAGCTTTGTGGCCGATAATCGCGGCAATAAGGAGCTCGATCCCTTCCTGGACGGGCTTGCGGTCACCAAGGCCAAGCTGCAGACGGCCACCAACTGGCTTGTTGAGAAAGGCCTTGAGAATTTCGACAATGCCGGTGCGGCCTCGACCGATTATCTCCACCTGTTCGGCCTGACCTGCTTTGCCTGGATGTGGGCCAAGATGGCCAAAGCCTCGCTGGAAAAGATTGCTGAGGGCTCTGACGATCCGATCTATGCCGGCAAGCTAGTGACGGGCCGCTATTTCCTTGCCCGCTGGCTGCCGGATGCCGATGCGCATCTGGCCAAGGTTGAGGCCGGCGCCGAGACCATGATGGCGTTCACCGCCGAACAATTCTGACCCAAACGCCTACAGGAGCACGTTCCATGTCCGCCGCCGCCACCATACTTGCCAATCCGAAACCTGCCTGGCTCGATCAGGAAGACGTGAACATGTTCGATCACGCCATCCGGGGCTTCATCGAGAAAGAATGCCTGCCTCACGGCGAACGCTGGGAGAAGGAAGGCGTGGTCGACCGGGAAATCTGGAACAAGGCCGGAGAAGCGGGCCTGCTCTGCCCCGCCGCGCCGGAAGAGTTTGGCGGCCCGGGCGGTGACTGGCGCCATGACTATGTGTTCCACATGGCCGTCGCCGAGCTTGGCGTAGATGGCTGGGGCGCGTCTTTGCACAACTCCATCGTCGCGCCCTATGTCTGGCATTACGGCACGAAGGCGCAAAAGGAGAAGCTGCTGCCCAAGCTCATCTCCGGTGAGTATGTTGGCGCTATCGCCATGACCGAGCCGGGCGCGGGCTCCGACCTGCAGGGCGTGAAGACCAGTGCCGTGAAAGACGGCAATGGCTATCGCATCAATGGCTCGAAAACCTTCATCACCAATGGCGGCACGGCCAATTTCATCGTCGTCGTGGCCAAGACCGATCCCAAGGCCGGCGCGAAGGGCACTTCGCTCTTCCTCGTCGAGACCGACGGGCTGGAAGGCTTCCGGCGCGGGCGCAATCTCGACAAGGTGGGCCTCAAAGCCCAGGAC
>JBJHCI010000157.1:0-5507 GCA_050485925.1 Maricaulaceae bacterium | reverse complement strand
AAGGACGACATTATCGATTGCTGCAAGACGGTGGTGAGCCTTGAGGACAAGTTCATCGAGCTGGCGTTTGAAGCGGGCGAGGTGGAAGGCATGACGCCGGACGATATCAAGGCCTATATCCGGTATATCGCCGACTGGCGGCTGGATCAGCTGAAACTGCCGCCAGTATATGGCGTGAAGGAACACCCGATTCCGTGGCTCACTGAGATCCTGAACGGGGTGGAGCACGCCAACTTCTTCGAAGCGCGCGCCACCGAGTACTCCAAGGGTGCCACCAAGGGCGACTGGCACGGCGATGAGGGCGTGTGGTCAAACTTCGATCAATGGGTTTCGAAAAAGCGCACCTTGCCGACGCAAGCCGAGCTGGCGGAATAGTACACCTGTCCGAACCCTGGAGCCTTAGTGGCCCAGGGTGCCGGGCAGGCGTTAGGGCCAGTCTCCCACCCGCTCCAGACCTGCCAGACGCCGCGCGATACGGGCATGACCTTCCAACTGGCGCGCGGTTTCCTCTGTTGAAGGCGCGGTGTCAGCGACATCAAGATCGGTCGTGCCGCCCAGCACCACCGAACCCTTGCGCGGGAACATGTAGAGAATCCCGCCTTCATACGCCGAATAGGCATAGTCCAGCTCCGGCTGAGGCAGGAGCATGGTCAGTTGGCCTGCCATGGGGCGCAGTTCGTCATCGTCAAACAGGTCGCGCGCGCCCAGCCCGGTACAGTTGACGATGACGCGTTCGGAGAGGCGGGAAACATCGCGCGCGCTCGCGAAGCGCGCGATCACTATACGCCCGCCCGCATTCTCGAAATCACCCATCAAGGCACGCAGATAGATATCCGGATCGATCATCAGAACATGGTTCTCGACAACGCTCGGATAACCGAACCAGCGTTCGGGATCGGTATGGCGCATAAGGCCCGGATAGAGATCATCGAGCAGGCCCGGTGTCCGCTCACCCTCCGGCGTGCGAAACGAGAAATCATACTGGCGCAGCCAATACACCCCGTAACGCGGGTCATTGGCATAGTGCTGGAAAGCGCGCTGGCTGACGCGTGCGGCGGTCACGAAGCGTTCCACAAAGGCCTCGTCCACGGCGTGACGGCGATAGAGGCTGGATGGTCCCCAGACCGCGCCGGCGATATTGGAGGTAGTGTGCGGCGGCAGGGCATCAGCATAAATGGTCACATCCATGCCCCTGCGGCGCAGCAGAAGGGCGGTCGTCAGCCCGATCACGCCGCAGCCCAGCACGGCAACCGAGCGCTCATTCGTAGCGGCCAGAAGCGCGCGTTCGGCCTCAACGGCCGTGCCCCAGCTCATCGTCACGCCGGCGCCGCCATGGCCATAGTGGTGAACGAGCGTCTTGCGCCGGTCAAAGCGCTCCGCGCGCACCACATAGCCTTGCTCGCGAAACGGGCGTAGACCCACCACCTGGCGGATGATGCGTCGGGGCGATATGTCAGCAGGCACGAAGTTCGCCGGCTGGTCCAGCGAAGGCGTACGCGCAGCCACCAGCGGCGCGGCGCCCATGCCGAGCCCCGCGCCTGCAATCAGTTTCAGTGCCGAACGGCGATCCATCCGCAAGTCATCCTCTGCCGGACATCAGGGATGAAGCCTGCGCCCGCAGCGGTGAAAAATCTATTCCCCGCGCAGCATCTCCTCGCGGACGCGTGCCGCCGTGTCCGGGAAGTCGGTAAAAATGCCATCAATGCCGAGCGCGAACAGGGCACGCAGCTCGTCATCCGTATCGCCATCATCCAGAACCGAAGGCCGGTCATCGCGATGGGTCCAGGCATGAACAACGAGCCCCAGCGCATGTGCGCGCTCCACATAGCCGGTGCTGGAACCATCAGCATTGAGCAGCAACCCCTTATAGGGGCCAATGGCATCGGCAAATTCCGCGATCTGTTCGAGCGTATAGCCATTCATATCCCCGCCCGGCGCATCACCATAGTGCAGCATGGCCAGCGGCAGCGGGGTCAACGGGCGCAGGCGCTCCAGAAATGGCGCATCGAAGGACTGGATGATGACGAGCGAATCTTCGGTGTTGAGCCCGCGCGCCTCCAGCTCCGCGATCAGAATCGGCAACGGATCAAGACCCATCGCCGCATGCTCTGCGGGCAGCTTGATCTCCGGTTCCACCGGGATCTCGCAGTCACAACGCGCCTCGGCCTCGGCCACAAAATCCAGGAAGTCGCCGAACGTGATCAGCGGATACCGGTCATTATACTCCTGCGGTCGGTCCGCGAAGACCTGCCGCGCGTTGAGCGATTGCAGCTCCTCGGCGGTGAAATCGATCACCCACCAGTCCTCCTGCCCCATCAGCTCCCGGCGGCGCGCAGCAAACTCGGGCCGGTCGGCCACATCCGAACCTGTCGACAGATAGGGGTCGTGACGCACGATCAGCACGCCATCGCGCGACACCATTAGGTCGGGCTCGAGAATGTCCGCTCCCTGATCCAGCGCCAGCTGGAAGGCGGCAAGGGTATGCTCGGGCAGATAACCGCTCGCCCCCCGGTGCGCCACGATGGCCGGCAGCTCGCCGGTCAGTGTCGGGAAGGGCGTGGCGGCCTCGCTATAAGGGCCGGAAGACTCGGTCGCCGGGCTGCAGCCTGACAGGGCAAGAGCGACCGCAAGAGCAAGACTGGTGCGGAGAAATGACATGATGGCCCCGGTATGGCTGTGATCATGGGAGGTTAGCGCGCACCCGCCCGATTTGGCAGTGACAATTCGGTGACGCCGCCATCTACACCGCTTCGAACAGCGGATCGAAGCGGGCAGTGCCGGTAATGCCGTTCATCCGCACCCGGTCCAGCCGCGCAATCATGAAGGCGGCTTCGGGAATACCGTCATAGGGGCACGCAATGCCGAGCGGTGCAGCGGGCACGAAGCCAAAGCGTGGATAATAGGCCGGATGACCCAGCACGATCACGAAGGGCGCCCCGCGTGCCTGCGCGCACGAAAGCGCGGAACGGCACAGGGCCGATCCGATGCCAGAGCGCTGCACAACAGGGTCCACACTCACCGGCCCAAGCGCCATGCCCTTTGCCGGTTCGCGTCCGTCGGCCCGTTCAATGGTAGCAGGGCTAAGGAGGATATGGCCGGTTAGGCCGTTGCCCGCCTGCTCGGCGACCAGCGAAATCGCGGTGTCACCTAGCTTGGCACGTGCCAGATCGACCAGCTTTGCCTCCGGCTCACGCCCGAACGCCGCGCGGGTAATCTCCCGCACGGCGTCATGGTCGGCCGGTGTTTCTGCACGAATGATCATCATGCTCACTCCGCTGCAGCCAGCGCGGCCAAGCGCGCATAGAGCCCCTCGCCCTGACGGCTGAGCTCGCGATGACTACCTTGTTCCACGACGCGGCCGTGATCAAAGACCAGAATGCGGTCCGCATCGCGAATAGTGGAAAGACGGTGGGCAATGATGATGGCAGTGCGCCCGTCCATCACCTCGGCCATGGCTTCCTGCACCTCGCGCTCGGTCTCGTTGTCGAGGCTGGAGGTGGCCTCATCGAAGATGAGGATGGGCGCATCGGCCAGCACCGCGCGCGCAATCGCCACGCGCTGACGCTCCCCGCCCGACAGTTTCACCCCGCGCTCACCCACCAGCGTGTCATAGCCATTGGGCAGGCGCTGAATGAAATCATGGGCTCGGGCGCGCTTTGACGCCTCCATGACCTGGTCAATCGAGGCATCGGGGCGGGCATAGGCGATATTCTCGGCAATCGAGCGGTGGAACAGGGCCGGATCCTGTGGAACGAGCGCAATCGCGCGGCGCAAGCTCGCCTGCGTCACCGCGCGTACATCTTGCCCGTCAATACGGATCGTACCCGCATCGATATCGTAGAGGCGCTGGATCAGCTTCACGAAGGTGGACTTGCCCGAACCCGTAGGCCCCACGAGAGCGACCTTCTCGCCCGCCTCGATGACGAGAGAGAAATCCTCGTAAAGCGGCTGATTCTGTCCCGCATAGGTGAAGTACACGCGGTCAAACGCGATGCGTCCCTCGCCGGGCACGAAGTCCGGCGCGCCGGGCGCATCGGCGATCTGTTCGCTCAGCCGGGCATAGGCGGCGATGTCCTGGATCTCGTCTAGCCCGCGCTGCACGTTCTGCACCTCTTCGCCGAAGCGGCGCATATAGCCGCTCATCAGCATGAAGGCGGTGATCGCGAAGACGACCGCGCCGGGGCTTGCCTCGCCGCGCTGCCACAGCGAGATGAGCAGCCCCGTCAGGCCCGCCTGCAGGGCGAGCACGGCAATGATCTGGACCAACCAGGTGTTAACAAATCTCAGCCAGGTCTTCTTCACCTCGCGCCGCCAGCGCCAGGCAAGGGTGTGAAAGCGGCTGTCTTCGCGCGCTTCCGCGCCAAAGCTCTTGACCGTCGCCACGCCCGAAATGGCGTCCGCCACCGCGCCGCCCAGCTCGGAATCGAGCCGGTTGGAGCGGATATTCTGCGGACGCACATAGAGCGTGGACATCAGGACGGACGCCACGCAGAAAATCACCGTCACGGCGAGCGCGTAGAGCCCGACTACCGGCCAGGTGAAAAGCATGTACAGCCCGAGGCCCGCCATCACGAGGACGGAAGGGATCAGGCCGAACCAGAGCGTCGCCGTGATGGTGTCATAGGCCCACATGCCGCGCGTGATCTTGCGCACGACCGAGCCGGCAAACGTGTTGGCATGCCAGTCGAGCGCAAAGCGCTGCACCTTGGCAAAGGACTCCGTCGTCATGTCGGCCATGTTGGCGCTGGAGAAACGGATCTCAAAGCGCACCGCGATCTGGCGCATGGCGTGGAAGGTGATCGCAAGGCCGAGAAAGACGGCAAAGGCCGCCCAGTGGCCGCCATCGCTGCCGCCCGTCATCGTGTCGATGAGCTGGCCTGCCGCGACGGGGATAAACACGTCCACGGCGGTGGCCACAAGGGTGAAGCCCACAAGGGCGGCAAACAGCCAGGGGCGACGGCGCCATTGCCGCCACAGAAAGGCCAGAACAGCGGAGTTGGAAAGTACGCGCGCGCCTTGCGCGTCGTCGTCGAAATGCTCGCTCATAACGGGTCTCGAAGGCTTGTCAGCGCGTGCGGGGGGTCGCACGGCGCCGGAAATGTCTGAAAACTGGCGAAGGAACGGACAGCGGGGAGTGTTACGGACAGGCGGCCTTTCGACGTCGCGCTGACCAGTGCCCCTTTACGCTACCGCTTGCGCGAAAGGGCGCTCCAGATTCCAAATGACATGGGCCTGACGAGACCTCCTGATACGCGGCGCGCCCATACGCGCTGCCGCCGGGCGCTCCTGTTACACCCCGATGCCCGGACGGCCAAGCCGGAACCTGGGCGAATGTGGCAGGTTTGCAAACAGGTGTGGTTAACGGGGCACAGGTAACGATCTCAGGAAGGGGGGCCGCATCAAAAGTCCAGATCAGCGTACCAGCGCGCGGGCGGCATGCCGGGCAGGCGGTCATCCAACAGAGAACGGAAGGCCGGGCGGCATTTGATGCGCTCATACCCTGTCTC
>JBJHCI010000156.1:0-5544 GCA_050485925.1 Maricaulaceae bacterium | reverse complement strand
GGGCCCCCGCCCGTCCTGTCTTCGGGGCCCCGTGATAGGAAGAAAACGTCGCTTCCACAGGGTCCAGCACCGCGATGGCAGGGATGCCGAGCTCGGCACACCTGTCCTCCAGCGCCTCACGCAGATCGGTGTTCACCAGCGTATACATCACCACCCCTGGAAAACTCTCCACATGGGCTAGCGCACGCTCCATCTGCCTTGGCGAGCGCACCAGTGCGAAAAGATGTTCGATCGGCTGACCGCGTTCGAATTGGGCGGCGGACGCACGCATGACCGCCATCAGCGTCTCGCCAGTGGAGTCCGAGATCATGTGGACGTGGAAATAGGTACGGATATCGGCCAGGCGGGGCATGAGAAACGGAATTTCCTGACAGGACGGTGGTGGTCAAGGCGGGTGAGTTCCAAGCGTTAGACCAGTGTGCCCTGCCTGTGAACAAGTTTGCGGAAAATTCTCCCCTTACCGGCACGAAGCGGGGAATAGCTGGGCCCAGACGGGGTGAAAGGCTATTTGTCCATCCACTCTGCCCGGCTTTCCACAACCGGTTCTCATCAGCCCTCAGACACGGGCAGCTGGTGTGAGCAAGAGGCGCAAGCCTTCAACACCACGGACGTTTTTCCCGGCCAATCAGTCCAATTAGGAATTTGTAAAGAAAGGTAAATTTTGTGTTAACAACCTTATCAATAGCCAGATCGAATCGTGGCGGAAATCCATTTGTCCACATGAGGGAATAGAGTGGATTGAGGCCTGTGAAAGAGCGGTTTTCCCTGTATATCCCGCCCCTACGACTCATATTCCCTCTTCAAATTTTTCCCTGAAAAAAAGAAGGAAGGTGGGGGAAACCTCAAAGCTGTCAGGACATGGCTGACCGGCAGACAGGCTTACGCGAAGGATTTTCATGACCCAGTCTCACAAACCTCTATTGCGGGTGCTTGCCGGTGAAACACTCACCACACCGCCCGTATGGCTGATGCGTCAGGCGGGGCGCTATCTACCGGAATATCGCGAGGTAAGGGCAAAGCAGAGCGATTTCATCGCCTTCTGCCTTAATCCCGACGCCGCGACCGAAGTCACCCTGCAACCGATCAGGCGCTATCGCTTTGACGCCTCCATCGTGTTTGCCGACATCCTCCTCATTCCCCACGCCATGGGCCAGAAGGTGTGGTTTGAAAAGGGCGAGGGTCCGCGTCTGGCGCAGATGGAGCTGGCCAAGCTGGCTGCCCTGTCACCGGAAGGAGTCGCCGAACGTCTTGATCCCGTGTGCGAGACCCTGCGGCGTCTGAGCAGGGCGCTGCCCGGTGATTGCACGCTGATCGGCTTTGCCGGCGCACCCTGGACGGCGGCGACCTACATGATCGAAGGCGCAGGTTCAAAGGACCGGTGGAAGGCACGCACCGCAGCCTGGAGTGAACCGGCCCTGATGGACCGGCTGCTGGCCAATCTGGCCGATGCAACAGCCGACTACCTGATCGCGCAGGCAAAGGCCGGGGCCGAGGTTCTGAAAATATTTGAAAGCTGGGCAGAAGGCCTGCCCGCCCCGCTTTTCGAGCGCGTGGTTATCCGGCCCACACGGCGGATCGTGGAGAAGGTGAAGGCGGCTGGCATCAATGCCCCGATCATCGGTTTTCCCAAAGGTGCCGGGCCGCATTATGTGCGCTATGCCGCCGAGACCGGTATTGACGCCGTCGCGACCGATCACGGGCTTGATACCGATTGGGCGGTGGCCAATCTGCCGCGTGACATGCCGGTACAGGGCCAGCTTGACCCGGCCGCACTGAAAGCAGGCGGGCAAGCGCTCGAGGGCGAAACGCAGCGCTTGCTCGACGCCTGGGGGGGCCGGCCCTATGTGTTCAATCTCGGACACGGGATCAATCCCGATGTGCCGCCCGAACACGTGACCGAGCTGCTCGCCCATATCCGCAAGGGTTGAGCGCGTCCGGTCACCAGCCCTTGCGGAGTAGGTGAATGGCCCGGAAAATCGCTGTCGTCCTGTTCAATCTCGGCGGTCCCGATGGTCAGGACAGCGTCAAACCTTTTCTGCGCAATCTGTTCAACGATCCGGCCATCATCTATGCGCCCTGGCCGGTCCGGCCTCTGCTGGCCTGGCTTATTTCCAATACACGCGGGCCAAAAGTTGCCAAGGAATATGCCAAGATGGGGGGCGGCTCACCCATTGTTCCGGAAACGGAGAAGCAGGCAGCCGCTCTCACCGCCGCGCTGCAGACAGCACTGCCGGACGACAAGATCCGCTGTTTTCTGGCCATGCGCTACTGGCACCCCTTCACCCATGAGGCGGTGGCGGCGGTGAAAGCGTGGGGCGCAGACGAATTGGTGTTACTGCCGCTCTATCCGCAGTTTTCCACCACGACCAGCGCCAGCTCGCTGAAGGCCTGGCGTGATGCAGGGGGGGCTGAAGGACGCACTGTGTGCTGCTACCCGCGTGAGACTGATTTCGTGGCGGCCCATGCCGCGCTGATCCGTTCAGCCTGGGAGACAGCCGGCAGACCTAAGAATGTCCGTGTGCTGCATTCGGCCCATGGCCTTCCGGAGATCACGATTAAGCGCGGTGACCCTTATCAGTGGCAGGTGGAGGAGACGGTGAAGGCGGTCACCGCCCTGCTGCCGGAGCTGAACGATCATCTCACCTGCTTCCAGTCCAAGGTCGGGCCGCTGAAATGGATCGGCCCGGCGACCGAGGACGCGGTGGAAGACGCGGCCCGGGAAGGCAAACACATCATCCTGTCACCCATCGCCTTTGTTTCTGAACACATAGAAACACTGGTGGAGCTGGACGAGGAGTATGCCGAGCTTGCCCATGAGCATGGCGCTGCGGGCTATACACGCGTTCCTGCCCTCGGCGTGACACCCGGTTTCATAAAGGCCCTGTCCGGCTTGATCATGTCGGCACTGCAAGGCCCGACGGGCCTGAAGCCACCATCCGGTATACCCATATGCCCGGCTGAATTCGGCCGCTGCCCGTGCCGCGAAGCAGGCTATAAGGGGGCAGGAAAAGCCGCTTCCGAGGCCGCCTGATGGACGTACTCCAGCCTGCCTATGAGGTCTTCAAGGCCCTGCATATTGTCGCCGTCATTTTCTGGATGGCGGGCATGCTCTACCTGCCGCGCCTGTTCGTCTACCATCATGGCGCGGCGCCGGGTGGTGAGCTGGAAGCGGCCCTTTTAAAGCAGGAAAAGAACCTCAACCGCATCATCATGGGCCCGGCCATGGCCGCGGTCTGGATCTTTGCCCTTTTGATGATTGCCGCCAACCCGGCCCTGTTCACGCAAGGCTGGTTCCACGCCAAGCTGGCGCTGGTGATCGCGCTGTCCGGTGTGCAGGGCTTCTATTCAGCCAGCGCCCGGCGGTTTGCCAATGGCCAGCGCCCGCGCACCGAACGCTTCTGGCGCATCATGAATGAAGTGCCTGCCGTGGCTGCCATCATCATTGTCTTGCTGGCGATTGTGAAGCCTTTCTGAGCCTCACTCGGTGAAGAACCAGCGCAGGCCTGCGCGGTAGGAGTCGGTGCTGTTGGCCGCGTGGGTCCCGCCAGCAATGGTTTGAACGCGGGCGTTCCAGGGCTGGTCCGCGCGATCTTCCCACGCCTCAGCCCAGCGTAGTGCTGCCTCGCGCAAGTCAGGCCGGTCCTGTTCGCCGCTGGTGACCATCAGCTTGAGGTCCGAGCGCGACGCTTGGGCGGGGTCGCCATGAAAAAAGGCTTCAGTGGGCGCGAAAGCGGGGTTGCTGGCGATGCGGCCCCAGAACAGATCAGGATGAGTGAAAGCGGAGTAGAGCACGAAGCTGCCGCCGCGCGACTGGCCAAACAGGATGCGCCGTTGGGGATCGGCGCGGTAGCGCGTCTCCACGACCGGCAAAACCTCATCCTCCAGGAATCGGGCGAAGTCCGGCGCCCCGGCCTCGTATCCGGCGGAGCCTGGGGGCATGAAGTCTACACTGCGCGCGTTGATTTCCGGCGAGAATGAACCGTAGGCAATTCCGACGATGATCGCTTCGGGCAGGGCGTCATCATACGTCAGGAAGAGGTGGTTTGCCGCCAGGATCGGCCACAACGAATCCCCGTCCAGAACGTAGACCACCGGATAGGTTTCCGTTCCCGCCACATCATACCCGTCAGGCAGGCGCACATGAATGTGGTAGGTACGGCCGGTGTTCCCGGACGTGAGGGGAAAGTGAGTGCCGGTCAGCGCGGGCAGGTTCGCCAGCGGCTGCGGTGCAGCTTCCGGCGTCTGGCTTGCCGCGGCTGCGGACTGGGAAATCAGGGCGAAAGCTCCGGCCAGCGCCAGGGCGGTCTTGCGCGATATCGTCACGATGCTCATATCAGCTCCTCGTTTGACCGGGGTCAGATTGCCCCACTCGACGTGGCCGGGCGAGCGGAAATTCGCAGGCGCAAGGCCGCGCCCTGCTTGACGCGAGCCAGGCCTTGTGTCAGGGCTTAGGGAAAGCTGACCGTCTGCGGGCAGTTTCCCCCCTTTCCTCCGTGAAGACGTGCTCCTGACCCAATGAGAGCTGCGCTTCACACCCAACGCTAAACCCATATCCCGCCAACGCTCGGCGCCACAGGCCAGATGCAAGGGCGGGAACGGAACTTGCACACCGCCCCGCGGCGTTAGCCCAATGGGTGATGGCGATGATCCGTACCGCCGCAGCATCCGCAACCTGCCCGATCGCCCGTCCTGTTCTCCCCGCAAGAAGACCATAACGATGAATGACGAAACCGATTTCGACGATACCGAGGATGACGGCCACGAGGGTGGCCCGAGCCGCGAACCGCGCGCACCCGACGGCCGCCGCATGTCGCTGCAGGAGCTGAAGGAGAAGTCCCCGGCCGACCTTCTGCAGCTGGCCGAGAGCCTTGATATCGAGAATGCGGCCTCGCTGCGCAAGCAGGGCATGATGTTCGCCATCCTCAAGGCGCTGGCCGAAGAGGGCGTGGAAATCCACGGCGGAGGTACGCTGGAAGTGCTGCAGGACGGGTTCGGCTTCCTGCGCGCACCGGAATCCAACTATCTGGCCGGCCCGGACGACATCTATGTCTCGCCCAGCCAGATCCGCAAATTCGGCCTGCGCAACGGCGATACGGTTGAGGGCGAGATCCGCGCGCCGCGCGATGGCGAGCGCTATTTCGCGCTTCTGAAAGTCAATTCGATCAATTTCCAGCCGACCGAAAAGGCCAAGCACAAGGTCCATTTCGATAACCTCACCCCGCTTTACCCCGACAGCCGGTTCATCATGGAGAACCCGGATCCGACCAAGAAGGACCGGACGGGCCGGGTGATCGATATCGTGGCCCCGCTCGGCAAGGGCCAGCGCGCGCTCATCGTGGCGCCGCCGCGGACCGGCAAGACGATGGTGCTGCAGAATATCGCGCATGCTATCGAGACCAATCACCCCGAATGCTACCTCATGGTGCTGCTCATCGACGAGCGCCCGGAGGAAGTGACCGACATGCAACGCACGGTGAAGGGCGAGGTCATCGCCTCCACCTTTGACGAGCCGGCAACACGTCACGTCCAGGTTGCCGAAATGGT
>JBJHCI010000155.1:0-5591 GCA_050485925.1 Maricaulaceae bacterium | reverse complement strand
CGTTGAAGGTGATCTCGTTGACGCGGTTCATGATGTCGTCAGCCGATTTCGGCGTTCCAGGGCGATGCAGCGGGTTGATGTGCACGATCAGAAGGTCGCCCGGCGTGTCGGCGTAAAAGAGCGGCCACAGGGCCGGGTTGCCGGTAAAGCCACCATCCCAGTAGGGCTCGCCCTCGATCTCCACCGCCTGGCGCAGAAAGGGCAGGCAGGCCGAGGCCAGCACCGCGTCCAGCGTTACCCGCTCGCCGGAGAACACTTCCGCCCGTCCCGTCGTTACGCAGGTTGCCGTGATGAAGAGGCGGATATCGCTTTGCGCGCGCAAGCGTTCGAAATCGATCTGCGCTTGCAGAATATCGCGCAGCGGATCGGCGTTGAACGGGTTGAGATCATATGGGCTGGTCAGCCGCGATAATGCATCCAGGAATGGCACCATGCGCAGGAAGGCCCCGCCGGGCACAAGCGGGCGGAAGGTTGCGCTGTGGTGCGCCACGCCCTGCCAGAACGCTTCAAGGCTGGCGCGTGCGCCATCCGCGCCATCGTCCAGCCATCCATGGGCAAGGGCTGCGGCGTTCATGGCACCTGCGCTGGTGGCGGTGATGGCGCCGGGTGTGAGCCGCCCGTCTTCCAGAAGTGCGTCCAGCACGCCCCAGGTGTAGGCCCCATGCGATCCCCCGCCCTGCAGGGCGAGCGAGAGCGGTTTGGGGCGCCTGGCCATCAGGCTGCCGTCCAGCCGCCTTCAATGGGGTAGGCCGCGCCATTGGCCGATGCGCCGGCGTCGGAGACGAGATAAAGCAGCAGGCCGTTGAGATGGTCGTACTCTACGAACTTCTTGGTCGGCTGGGCGTGCAACATCACGTCGCGTACGACTTCATCGCGGCTGATGCCACGCTCGCGCGCCGTATCGTCGATCTGGTTTTCAACGAGCGGGGTGCGCACATAGCCGGGGCAGATGGCATTACAGGTAATGCCCTGCTCGGCGACTTCCAGCGCCACCGTCTTGGTCAGCCCCACCATGCCGTGCTTGGCCGCTACATAGGCAGACTTGTAAGGCGAGGCGACGAGGCCGTGGGCTGACGCGACATTGACGATCCGCCCTCGTCCCTGACGCTTCATCACCGGCACCGCGTGGCGGGTGGTGTGGAAGGCTGAGGTGAGGTTGATTGCGATGATCGCGTCCCACTTCTCGGCTGGCAGCTCTTCCACCTTTGCTACATGCTGGATGCCGGCATTGTTGACGAGGATGTCCAGTCGTCCGAGGGCCTTCGCCGTCGCGTCGACAAGATCGGCTATCTCATCGGGGTTGAGCATGTTCGCGCCGTGATAGCGCGCCCGGACACCGTAATCGGCCTCAATGGTCGCACGGGCAGCTTCAATCTCGCCCGCATCACCCAACCCGTTCAGCATCACATCTGCGCCGCAGGCGGCGAGCGCGCGTGCCATGGAGAGGCCGATGCCGGATGTCGAGCCGGTGATGAGGGCGGCGTGGCCCTTCAGATCGGCCGAAAGACCGCTCATGCCTTATCTCCTTCGGCGTCATGGCCGCTGTGGGGATTTTGTGCAGTGCAAAAGACCGTCACAGCCGTTTTGTCAAGCGCGAGGCCCCTTGCTCACCTCTTCTTGGGGGCAGGTTGAGGCCGGGTAAAGAGCAGGCGGTCAGCGTCCGAACCAGCCTTGTCGAAGCGATAGCCTTCCAGATTGAACTTCTTCAGATCGTCGGGGTTTTCGATGCGGTTCTGGATGATCCAACGCGCCATCAGGCCGCGCGCCTTCTTGGCGAATACCATCAGGGCGCGCAGCCTGCCATCCTTCTCCTCCTTGAAATCTGCCGTGATCACGCGGGCCTTCAGTGAGGAGAGGCGGGCGGCTTTCGAATACTCGTTCGAGGCCAGGTTGACGATCACGGAATGTTTGTGTGCGGAGACGATGCCGTCCAGCTCGCCTGCAATGTCATCGCCCCAGAAATCATAGAGCGTCGCGCCCTTCTTCGTTTTCAGCCGTGTGCCCATTTCCAGCCGGTAGGGCTGGATGGCGTCCAGCGGACGCAAGGCACCGTAAAGCCCCGAAAGAATACGCAGATGATCCTGCGCCCACTCCAGATCGGCATCGGAGAGATTATTGGCGTCTAGGCCGCGATAAACTTCGCCATTGAAGGCCAGCGCTGCCGGCTTACCCTCCTCGCTTTCAGGGTCGAACGCCTTGAACCGGTCGGCGTTCAACGCGGCCAGATCATCGGAAATATCCATCAACTGGCGCAACTGGGTACGTGTCAGCTTCGCCGTCGTCTTCGCCAGCTCCGCCGTACGGTGCATGAGGGCAGGGCACGTAGGTGTGACGTTTTTGCGCACAGGCTCGAAATCAAGCTGCTTGGCGGGCGACAATAGGATCAGCATGACCGGTCAGCCTTTCGTCAGGGCAGTTTCAAGTGAGGTTGTCTATCGAGATAGGGTAGCGGGGCGGGTTTTGCCAATGGCCGGTGCAGGTCGTGGCTAGTCCTTGCTGTCCATCCCGAAAATCACGCGCGGGTTCATGATGTGGTTGGGATCGAGCGCGGCCTTGATGGCGCGCATCACCTCCACCTCCACCGGCTTTCGGGCGGCCAGCTCACCCTGTTTGAGAATGCCGATGCCGTGCTCGGCAGAGATGGAGCCGCCATACTTGTCCACGAGGTCGTAAACGCGTGTGGTGGCCGGTGCGGCTCTGGCTGCGAACTCCTCGCCTGCACCCTCCTCGCGCGCGGCGATGTTGAAATGCACATTGCCATCGCCGACGTGGCCGAACGCGATGACGCGCGACCCCTCGATCAGCGCTTCGGTCTGTGTTGTGGCCTCGGCCATGAAATCGGCCATGCGTGAGACGGGCACAGAGACATCATGCTTGGCTGAGCGGCCATGGGCCTTTTCCGCCTCAGGAATGGTCTCGCGCAGCGCCCAGAAGCTTGTCGCCTGCGCTTCGGATTGGGCGAGGGCGGCATCGGATATCAGCTCACGCGCAAAGGCGCTTTCTAGGGCGCTCTCCATCATTGCGGACGCGCGCTCCGGTTCGGCGCTGGTCAACTCGATCAGCACCATCCAGGCGGGATCGCCCACCAGCGGATTACGCGCACCGGGCACGTGGCGGCAGACCAGCTCCATTGCGAAAGCGGGGATCAGCTCGAAGGCTGCGATCGCGCCGCCGGTCTCGTTTTTCAGATGATCGAGCAGGGCCACCGCACTGTGCGGATCCTTCACCACGGCCAGGGCTACAGCGGTCGAGGCTGGGCGGGGGAACAGCTTCAGCGTTGCCGCCGTGATGACGCCCAGCGTGCCTTCGGCGCCGATGAAGAGCTGTTTGAGGTCATAGCCGGTATTGTTCTTGCGCAGGCCCGAGAGCCCGGACAGCACCCGGCCGTCGGGCAGCACCACTTCCAGCCCCAGAACCAGATCGCGCATCATGCCATAGCGCAGCACATGCACCCCGCCCGCATTGGTAGACAAAAGCCCGCCAATCATGGCCGAGCCTTGCGCGCCAAGGCTCAGGGGAAAGAGCTTGCCCGCCTCCTTTGCCTCGTCCTGCAGGGTTTCCAGCACGACCCCGGCCTCGACGGTCGCCGACTCATTGGCGGTATCGATCTCGCGCACCGCATTCATGCGCTTCATCGAGATGACGGCTTCGCCAAACGGGGCTGAACCGCCGACCAGCCCTGTCAGCCCACCCTGCGGCTGAACGGCAATGCGCGCGGCATTGCAGGCGGCCAGGATGCGGGAAACTTCCTGCGTGCTGCCCGGCTTGAACAGGAGCGGGGTGTGGCCGGTATAGCGCCCGCGCCAGTCACGCACATGGGTGGCGATATCGGCCTCGTCGGTGGACCAGGCGCGCGGGTCCAGCCCCTCGGTCAGGCGGGCGATATCGATGGCAGGCGCGTTCATGGCGGTGTCCTTCGGGCGTCAGGGTGTAACGGGCAGGCGGGTCATCACGGCGGTCAGCTTCATGCGCGGCTCTTGGTCCATACGGCCTTCGAGCAGATACTTGTCTCCCTCTACCCGGCCGGCGAAGACAACATTGAACCGCTCCACCTCGCCGACCACCGACACCGCTTCAGGGCGATGCCGGGCAAACAGCATGCGCGCTACAGGTCCGGTGCCGTCATGCTCCACATGGCCGTCATAATAATAGCTGCTATCGCCGCCGATCGCGCGGCCATTGCTGACCCATACCACACCGCCGGACTGATCTAGCGCGCTTCGGAAGCGGACCACATAAACACCGTCCGGGATCCAGGAGGTCTTGCTTGTGTTGGCGGGTACAAGCTGATCCATGCAAGCTCCTCTCCTAGCTGCCCTTGGGTGCGGCGGCGCGTGTCAGCCGGTCGTTGATCGCTTCACCCAGCCCGGTGGCCGGGATCGGCGCGACTGCGATCTGCGCGCCCATTTGATCGGCTTTTCGCATCAGCGAAAAGAGGTTTGCCGCCGCTTCGGCAAGATCGCCGGATTCGGAGAGGTGAAGCACGGCCTTCGCGTCGTTCCCGCGATGTGAACCGAAAGCAAGATATATCTCTTCCGGTTCGGGCGTGGTGACGTTCAGCCGCAGGCGTGCGCGCGGCGCATAGTGGCTTTTCAGCATGCCGGGCGCACTGATGGCCACTCCGCCACCAGCCCCTTGCAGGGGAGTGCCGGTGACAGCCTCTATCGCGTCTCGCGGCAGCGCGCCGGGACGCAGGAGTGCGATGCCACCGACAGTATCGGCTAGAATCGTGCTTTCCACCCCCATCGGGCAAGGCCCGGCATCGAGCACCACGTTGATTCGGCCTGTCAGCCCTTCGGCGACATGGGCGGCGGTGGTTGGGCTGATTGTACCGGACGGGTTGGCGCTGGGGGCGACCAGCGGCCGGTCCAGACGCGCAACAAGCCCGGTCATGGCGGGTGCGTCCGGCCAGCGCACGGCCAGGGTGTCGAGGCCGGCAGCGGCGAGATCACAGACCGGCGCGTTCTCTTTGCGTATGCCCACCAGCGTCAGTGGTCCCGGCCAGAAGACGCGTGCCAGCGCCAGCGCGGCATCCGACAGGGTGATCAGGGTCAGTGCGCGCTCAAGACTGTCCACATGGGCGATGAGCGGATTGAAGGCGGGGCGCCCCTTTGCCTCATAGAGTGCCGCGACGGCGTTGGCATTACTGGCATCGGCGGCAAGGCCATAGACCGTCTCGGTTGGCACGGCGACCAGCCCGCCCTCGCGCAGAATCGCGGCTGCCCGGTCAAGGCTGGCCGGGTGGTGTGCATCCAGAATGGGCAGGGTTTCGGGGCGCATCGCCAGAGGCATTGCGCGCCCGCGCGTTCATGGCAAGGGGTTTGGCCAAGTGCACGCAGGCGTGAACTGCGTTTCATGGGGGCGTCACAATTGCCTGTTAGCCCCATATACGTCACCTGATGCGTCACAAGTCGCCCGCCGGGAGTCCTCCATGACTGATCTTGCCAGCCGCCTCGACCCTGATTTCGAGCCGGAAACCAATCAATCCGGAAACCGCCATTTCGCTAACGTAGTGGAAGCGCGTCTTTCCAGACGGGCGATATTGCGTGGCGGTCTGAGCGTGACGGTGGCTGGGATGTTCGCTGCTCCGC
>JBJHCI010000154.1:0-5607 GCA_050485925.1 Maricaulaceae bacterium | reverse complement strand
GTTCGGGATCAATGACATCTTCACTGGAACGGGCAATGCGGTGGCCACGGTCGGCAGTGAGCGGGTGACCGCCCAGGATGTAAGCCGGACCATGCAGCGCGAGATGCGCCGCATCCACATGGAAAACCCCCGCATTACCCAGCAGGAAGCCGATGCCGCCGGGCTGGGCGAGAGCATTGTTTCGACCCTGGTTGCACAGGCCGCGATCACTGCGCAGGCCAATGAACTGGGCCTTGCCGTCACCGATGAGCAGATCGCCCAGCTCATCCAGAGCGCACCAGCATTCCAGAGCTTTCTGACCAACCGTTTCGACCGGGCCAACTATATCGAGTTCCTGCGTCAGGAAGGCTGGAGCGAGCGGGCCTTTGAGCGTCAGATCCGGTCTGACCTGCGCCGGCAGCAATATATCGACGCAGCACTGGCCGGGGCCGCGCCGCCGGAGCATTTCGCCAGCCTGCGTGCCCGCTTTGAAGGCGAGCGGCGTACCATCCGGGCCCTGCTGATACCGCCCAGCCTTGCCGGGGATGTTGCCGAACCCGACGATGCTGCGCTGCAGGCCTTCATTCAGGAAAATGCCCCCTTCTTCACCCTGCCCGAGCAACGCCGCCTGACTCTGGTGCGGCTGGACCCCAGGCTGATCGCGCCTGATGTCGCGCTGGACGAGGACGATCTGCGCGAACTGTACGAGATGAGGCTGGAGACTGGCTCGCTGTCTGAACCGGCCACGCGCACCTTCTCGCTCTGGGTTGCCCCTGACCAGAACACCGCAGAGGCGCTCGCCTTGCGCATCGACGCCGGCGAAGCGCCCGCCACGGCCGCCAGCGCGATGGGGCTGGGCGAAGCGGTTCGTCTTGAAGATGCCGAAATAGTCGCAGTTCCGGACCGGCTGTTGGCGGCAGCCGTTTTCGATATGGCCGCTGGCGAAGCCCGCGCCGTGGAAGCGCGCCTTGGCTGGCGGACGGTTTATGTGGAGGCCGCCAACGACCCTGATATCCCCGCGTTTGAGGATGTCGTCGATGATCTGCGCACCGAACTGGCAGGCGAGACGGCCGAATACCTTGTGCTTGATGCCCTGGCCGAGTTCGAGGAGGCGCGCGGGCGCGGTGCCACGCTGGAAGAGGCCGCCGACGCGGCCGGCATACCGTTGGAACGCTTCGACTACTTCACCCAGGACGGCTTCACGATCGACGGCGCGCCTCTGATGAGCCTGATCCGCGAAGAGGACATCCTGCGTTACGCCTTCCAGACCGAGCTTGGCTTTGACACCGAGCTGATCCGGTTCGGCGATGACGGGTATTTCGCGCTGCGCGTGGATTCGGTGCGAGGCGAGGAACTGGCCAGCCTGGACATGGTACGCGAGCAGGCGGCGGCCTTCTGGCGGATGCGCGAGATCGATGACAGGCTCGAAGCCTTCGTCACCACGGCAAGGCAGGCCCTCGACGACGGCCTGACGCTGGATGAAGCCGCCGCGCGTATTGAGGGAGCACGCGTGGAGGAAACCTCACTAATGCGCACGCAGACGGCAGGCCCCTTCACGCAAGGCTTGGTCGCTGCCGCGTTCCGTGCTCCGCTTAACCAGCCCTTCGAGGCGCGGGCGGGCGATCAGCGCACACGCGCCCTCGCCATCGTCACCGATATCAGCGCGCAGCAGCAACAGGTGCGCAGCGAGCATCGCTCAGCGATCACCGAGGGCCTGCAGGGCGACATCATTGCCGCGCTGGAACGGGGCCTGCTGGACACCTATCCGGTACAGATCAATACCGCCCTGCGCGACGCTGCGCTTGGCCGTACCGAGCCCGATTAGGCCCGACAATGCAGATCTGCGCCGCACAGCTTGAAGCAGCGATCGCCCGCTGTGAGGCGGACGGGCGCGTGCTGTTGACCGCACGGCGCGTGGACGATCTGGAAACCCCGGTATCGGCCTATCTCAAGCTGTCCGGCGGGGTACGCCATAGCTGTCTTCTGGAAAGCGTGGAGGGCGGTGCCTATCGCGGACGCTATTCGGCCATCGGGCTGGATCCGGATCTGATATGGCAGAGCCGGAACGGGGAAGCCTCCATCATCCGTGCCGAAGGCTTTGAAGACGCGCCGGAGCGGTTTGAATCGGCAGGTAGCGCCCTGCCCTCGCTCAAAGCCCTGCTGGCGGAATCCGCGCTTGACATGCCCGAAGGGCTCGCGCCTATCGCAGCGGGACTGTTCGGCTATCTCGGTTATGACATGATCCGGGAGGTCGAACACCTGCCCGCCATCAGTGCGCCCGATCCGCTGGGCACGCCCGATGCGCTTTTGATGCGTCCGCGGGTCATGGTGGTGTTTGATGCCATCGCGCAGGAAATTACCGCCGCCGCACCCGCCCGCGTCACGCCGGGGCGATCCGCGAAAGAGGCCGTCAGGGCCGCTGCAAGGCGGATAGAGGCCGTGTTCGCCCGGCTGGACGCTCCGGCCCCCGGACACCGCGCAGGCACGCCTGGCGCGCCGTCTGAGGCCCCTCTGAGCAATACCGGGGACGCGGCCTTCCGCGCCCATGTGGAAACGGCCAAGGCCTATATCAGGGCCGGTGATGCCTTCCAGATCGTGGCGAGCCAGCGCTTCTCCGCGCCCTTCCCTCTGCCGCCCTTCGCGCTCTATCGTTCGCTGCGCCGGACCAATCCCTCGCCCTTCCTCTTCTTCTTCGATCTGAATGGCTTTGCGATTGCGGGATCGAGCCCTGAAATTCTGGTGCGGGTGCGCGATGGCAAGGTGACAGTGCGGCCGATAGCCGGTACCCGCCCACGCGGTGCGACAACCGAAGAAGACGCAGCCTATGAGGCCGAACTGAAAGCCGACCCCAAAGAGCTGGCCGAGCATCTCATGCTGCTGGACCTTGGCCGCAATGATGTGGGCCGGGTTGCGAAACCCGGTAGTGTGCGCGTGACCGAACGCGAGATCGTCGAGCGCTACAGCCATGTCATGCACATCGTCTCCAATGTGGAGGGCGAGCTGGCAGGCGGTGAGGATGCCGTCTCGGCGCTGTTTGCCGGCTTCCCGGCAGGTACGGTATCCGGTGCGCCCAAGGTGCGGGCGATGGAGATCATCGAGGAGATGGAGCCCCACCGGCGCGGCATCTATGCCGGGGCGGTCGGCTATTTCGGAGCGGATGGAAGCCTTGATACCTGCATCGCGCTACGCACGGCGGTCGTCAAGGACGGCATGATGCACGTGCAGGCGGGAGCCGGGATGGTGCTGGATTCCGATCCCGAGGCTGAGCGCCTGGAAACCGTGAACAAGGCCCGCGCCCTGTTCCGCGCCGCCGAGGAAGCATGGCGGTTCGCTTGAGCGCCTCACTTCTTTCCCCGTTTTCTGGGGGAGGTGCCAGGCCTAACTCGCCTCGGAGGCCCGCTCGCGGGCCGCGAGCGTGGACATACCGACCAGTTCCACACCGTTCGCCGCGGCGCGCTCTGCCAGTCCTTCAAGGGCGGCGAGCGTAACCGGATAAGGATGGCCGATGGCGATGGCTGCCCCGCGTTCAGCGGCCAGCCGCAGGGCGTGTTCCAGCGCCGCATCCACGGCTTCAGGGCTGCGGACATGATCAAGAAACACATCGCGCCGCAAGGCCTGCATCCCGGCCTCAGTCGCGATGCTTGCCGCCCGGCTCGCCGGATGGGTGAGCGAATCCACGAATACCAGATCGCGCCCCGCGAAATGGGCAAACGCCCGGCGCAGGGCCGTCTCATCGCGCGTCATCGCGCTGCCCATGTGATTGTTGAAGCCCATCGCGCCGGGCACGCGCGAAAGCGCCCAGAGAGCGCGGCGCTCCATCTCCGCTTCACTCAAATGACGGGTCAGCGCGTTGGGCCCGGGATCGTCCAGCCCTACCGGCTCCATGGGCAGGTGCAGGAAGACATCCAGCCCCGCCAGTGTCGCCTCATGGGCGACCGCCTCGGCCTCACGCGCAAAGGGCAGTATGGAAAGGGTAAGCGGGATATCCAGCGCGATCAACGCGTCCGCCGCCTCCCGGTCCGGCCCGATATCATCAATGATGATCGCCAGCACAGGCGAATTGCTGGCCATGGAGCGCAATCCGCTGGCAAACTCCATCGTGCGTTCGGATGCCGGTTCAGCGTGCGCTGCTGGTGCCTCACGTTCCGGCGCGGTAAGGGTGATGATCTCCGAAGGGTTCGCCTCGCCTGCCTTCTGGCCCAGCTCGTAGGCCAGCCCCGTACACATGAGGATGCAGGCCGCCGCCGCGCTGGCGAGATAGATGAAGGGTGTTGCCGGGTTCGACATGAAAATCAGCCATAAGCTGAGTCGTAGCCGTTGAGACGTGCGCAATGGCTCTCTAGATTGCCCGCTGCACTGCGAAAAAGGGGCCGGGCGCGCCATGCTGCTGATCATCGATAATTATGACAGCTTCACCTTCAACCTGGTCCATTATTTCCAGGAGCTGGGGGCCAATACGCGCGTCATCCGCAATGATGATATGACCGCGGCCGAGGCGCTGTCGCTTGGTGCATCAGCCATCGTTATCTCGCCTGGCCCGTGTGATCCGGACCGGGCCGGTATCTGCCTTGAGCTGATCGCCGCCGCACCGGCCAACCTGCCCATACTCGGCGTCTGCCTCGGTCACCAAGCCATCGGACAGGTATTTGGCGGCAAGGTGGTTGCCGCGCGAGAGATCATGCATGGCAAGACGAGCCCCATCACCCATGACGGGACGGGCGTGTTCGCAGGCCTGCCCTCGCCCTATCTGGCCACGCGCTATCACTCGCTGGCGGTCCATCTGCCCGAGGCCAGCGATCTCATCGTCAATGCCCGCACCGCGGACGGCGAGATCATGGGCCTGATGCACAAGACCTGGCCCGTCCATGGCGTGCAGTTCCACCCGGAATCCATCGCCTCGGAACACGGCCACGCTTTGTTGGCCAATTTCCTTGCCCTCGCCGGCCTTGCCGGGGATCGCGCGGCGTGAGCGCGCTGCGCCCTGCCATCACTGCCCTTGCCAGTGGCCGTCTGCCCGAGCAGGCAGCGCTGGAAGCAGCGTTTGACGCGCTGATGGAGGGCGAGGCCGACCCGGCCGAGATCGGCGGCTTCCTGGTCGGACTGGCCGCCATTGGCGAGAACCCGGACGTGCTGGCCACCGGCGCGCGGGCAATGCGGGCGCGCATGGTGCGGGTAAACGTGCCCGGCGACGCCATCGATACATGCGGCACGGGCGGCGATGCGCGCGGGACGTGGAACATCTCCACCGCTGCTGCGCTGGTCGCGGCAGGCGCCGGTGCAACCGTCGCCAAGCACGGCAATAAGGCGGCTTCGTCAAAATCTGGTTCTGCTGAAGTATTAGAGGCTTGCGGCGTAAACCTGATGGCCGACATCAGACTGGTTGAGCGCGCGATTGCCGAGGCAGGCGTCGGTTTCCTCTTCGCGCAGGCCCATCACGGTGCGGTGCGCCATGTCGCTCCGGCCCGCAAGACGCTGGGGGTGCGTACCGTGTTCAACCTGCTCGGCCCGCTCTCCAATCCGGCAGGTGCCAAGCGCCAACTTCTGGGCGTGTTTGATGCGCGCTGGCTGATCCCGCTGGCAGAGGCGCTGCGCGATCTGGGCGCTGAGCGCGCCTTCATCGTGCACGGC
>JBJHCI010000153.1:3969-5638 GCA_050485925.1 Maricaulaceae bacterium | reverse complement strand
CTTCCAGAAGGCTCACAGCCGGTGCGTCCTCAAGGATCTCAACACCGCTGCGCCGTGCAGCGGCCACCAGCGCATCGGCCAGAGCGCGCGGGTCGAGACCGGCCTCATCGGGAAGAAACAGGGCCTCGCGTTCGTCAGCCATTTCAGGGCAGAGGCTGCGGCCATCCGCCAGCTGTACCGGCACGCCGAAGGCCTGCGCCCCAGCTTTAATACGCACCAGCCGCCCGGCATCGCCGCCCGGTATGATGGCGCCTTCCCCGGCATCGCCGCCCGGTATGATGGCGCCTTCCCGGGCATAGCCGACATCGATCCCGCTGACGGCTTCCAGCGCGGCGGCCCATTGCGGCCAGACTTGCGCACTATGGCGTGCGAGTGTGTAGAATGCCCGGTGAATAGGAAGCGCGGGATCGAGGGATTCAGCAGCCTCCACCCCTGCGGCGATCATACCCGCCGATGCCGAAATCGCGCCCTGCCCTGCCTTACCGGCGTCACAAATGAGGGATTTAATGCCTTTGGAAGACAGCGCAAAGGCCAGCGCCAGCCCGGCAGCTCCGGCGCCGATAATGCACACACGCGCTTTTGCGGAGTTCATGGCCGCACCATTGCGCTTCGGGAGAGCATGGCCGTGGATGGAGTATCAGGGAAGGATGCCGTCATGATATCGTTGAAATCCCTCCGACCGCTCGGGGCGGTGAGCCAGGCGACCCTAGCTGCGGCGGCTATCATCCTTGCGGGTACGGGTGCAAGCCTTGCAGACAACGCCCAGCAGGAAGACCGCTGCGTGCAGATCGGCAGCATCAGCGGCTATACGGTCATTGATGACCGGCATTTCGTGCTGCGCTCGGGTGCGAACCGCTATTTCCTCGTTACCACCGCCACACGGTGCTCAGGCCTGCGTCACGGCGTGCAGATCGCAACCTCGATCCGGGGCAATCAGCGGATATGCCCGCCCATCAACGAGTTCGTCATCCCCGACGATGGCTGGCGTTGCCGGATTGCCACCATTGAAGCGGTGGAAGGCCAGGAGGCTGCGCGGGAGATCGTGGAAGAGCGCCGCGCAGAGCGCGACTAGGGCTTACTCGCCAGCCCGGACGGCCAGCCGGACTGCCGAAGGGCGCAACTCCGCGCTCTCGCTGTCATCCTCGGCCCTTTCCAGCGCTACCCGGCAGTCCGCGAGGAATCGTTCGCCGGCATTGTCGCCGTGGCGGGACCAGGGCCGCGACAGCGTCCGCGTGAAGAACGCCGCAAGCGCGCCGCGCCAGGCCTCTTCCGGGCCATGCTCGTCCTCGCGTTCGCCACATGCTTCCAGCGCCGCCTCGAATATCTGATGTAGGCAATCCAGCGCCGGAGCGACCTCCTCCAGCCGGACACGCGCCGAGCCCGCATTTCCGTCTGCAGCGCGGCGTTCCGCCTCCCGCAAGGCAGCCAGATGACGGCGCGACAGCGTTACGGTTGGCGTATCTTCACGCAGCTGGTCGCCGTTCGGCACGAGGCTATGAAGCTGGCTGGTCAGGCGCAGACCCATCTGGAGGTCCTGGCGCAGGCGCGCGACCTGCGTGCGGCGGGTCTGCAGACGGCGCGGTTGGATAAGCGCGCGCCCCGACCGGTCTCAGATAAACAAAAACGAAACCACCAGACGTAGAGAAATATAGTATGCAGTCTGATGCTT
>JBJHCI010000153.1:0-3959 GCA_050485925.1 Maricaulaceae bacterium | reverse complement strand
CCCCGTGGGGTGGGCGGGGCGCCGGCGGGCGGCCGGGGTGCGGGGGGGCGGCAGCCGGCCCTGACCCCCCCCCCCGCGCCCGGACTCCTCGAGAAGACGCCACAGCGCCATCTTCAGGTCCGGATCGGAGATATCATGGCGGCTGCATATCCGATCAATTTCGGACTCGTCGTAAAGTCGTACGCCATCGAGAATTATGAAGCTGGTGCCCGCGTCGCCGGTCAGTCTTGCCATGTCCCGTCCCTAGCCTGCCGGAATGCACCGGCCCATCCCCCTCTTGGCAGATTAACCCAATCTTAACCATACCGGAGCCCACGCGGCGCACAGCGCCGTCACATTTCTGTGGAAAATGAGAAGCTAGCCTCAGCCCGGCCATATCAGAAGCCTGACTGCCCCTCCGCCATAGACGCTGTCATAGCAGATGCGATGATATCAAAGCTCCGATTTGGCATCATTGCTGTTTGCAGGTATGATGCCAGCATGAACCGGAAAACATTTACCCTGCGGCTGAACCCAGAGCTTTACGAAGCTCTTTCCGCGTTGAGCGATATCGCCCATCGAAGCATGAATGACCTTGCCGCCGAAGCGGTGTCCAAATTCGTGTCCCAAACTAGTGAGTTGCGCGCACGCGAGTTGGAGAAAACCGTCTCGCGCTTGCGGTCCTACGCGAAGTTTGACCCGGATTTGAAAAAGGCCATTGACCGTTTCGCTCTAGCCGAAGCTGGCAATGAGGACCCTCTGGAGGGCGACCCCTTCGGGCCGGAGGAAGCGTCTCGCCGGACGGTGCGGGAATTGCTGAGCAGTGACTGACTGGGACACCGACAGTCCCCGGCTTGCCGCCAATCTTAAAACCGTTTTGCGAACCGCCCTCGATCAGGCGCGCCGCCGGGCACCCATACGTGTTGAGGATGCAAAGGCCTGGCATCGAACCATGATGAACGGGCTGCACGTGCCAAACCCAAACTTTGTCGGGCGCTTCCGGGGCGAAGGTGGGCTCGAGCAGATCGGTGTTCAGGTCGGCGACGCCATGGGAACGCCTCCGGACCAGGTGGCCGATGAACCGCGCGCATTTGGGCCAACCTGATTGCCATGTGATACGGGCTTCCGCCATTCGTCCGGCTAAGACCCCGTCCGCACGACCACGGTTACGCTGCCGCCGCAGCGATGGCCATGAAGGGCGAATGGACCGATACAGCCCGTGCGTTCCGTGCGATGCTGGAGACATATCTCGACGACAACATGTAACCCGGACGCGGTAGCGCACCACCTTTTAGGCCTGCATCCGTCGCACTTCGAGGAAATGGTACCGCCTCCCCGGATCGAACGGGGGACCTCTAGATCCACAATCTAGCGCTCTAACCAACTGAGCTAAGGCGGCATACCTGCGCACCGGGGCATGGCACCGGCGGAGCGCTGACATAGCGCCGCCGGACCTGCGATGCAAGACCGGCGGCCATGTCTGCCATGGCGCGTATCAGGCGTAGCCGCTGGAGCGGATATGGCTCTGCAGGGCCTGCACACGCTGGGCGTCAGACGGGTGGGTGGACAGCAATGCTGGCGGCGCGCCGGCATTGCTGCGTGCCATCATATTGTTCCAGAAGGTCAAGGACTCGCTGGGACGGTAATTCGCCCGCGCCATAAAGTCGGTGCCAAGCCGATCCGCCTCATATTCGTGACGGCGCGAATAGGGCAACAGCACACCAAAGGTCAGGCCCGCCCCCAGCACCCCGGCCCACATGCCTGCATTATCCACACCGCCCTGATCAAGCGCTACAGCGGCAAGCCCGGTGCCGATACCGGCGGCCATCTGCTGGGAGGCTCGCTCCTGCGCATGGCGTCCGGCAACGTGACCTGCCTCGTGCCCGATCACCGCGGAGAGCTGATCATCATTGCCGACAAGATCCAGAAGGCCGGAATAGACCGCCACCTTGCCATTGGGGAGCACCCAGGCATTGACCTGGTTATTGTCGAATACCACGAACTCCCAGTCATGCTGGGTCATGCCCGAGCTTTGGGCAATGCGCTGGCCGACCCGGTTGACCTGATTGCGCTTGGTGGCATCGCGGCTGACACGCTCCTGCTGGAGCGATTGCTGCCAGGTCTGCTGGGAGAGCTGTGCGATCTGGGCGTCAGATACCAGCATGAGCTGGCTGCGCCCCAGCGCCTCATTATGGGCGGTGCAACCTGCCACCAGCGGCACCACCGTGCCGGCCGCCAGCCCGATCAGCAGCTCGCGCCGGTCCATCCGGACCGCAGGCAGTGTGGGATCAATCTTCAATTCGACGCTCATCGGCACTCCCCTTCTGGGCCAATAATTGCGGACAGGTCACAATGGCGCGCCCCGCAGCGATGGAAACGCGACCCGGTTGGAGTTAAACATAAGTGCCGCCGACACGGAACAAAAACCCGGTGTACCCCCACCCCGCGGCACCCGGCCAGACGCAAGCAGAAGGAACACCACAATGCGCCGCCTCCTCGTTGTCCTTGCGGTCCTAGCAGGTCTTGCCATCGCCGCCGCGTTCATCATCCCGGCCCTGCTGACACCGGAGAACTGGCGCCACCAGATCGAACAGGCCGCCAGCGACCAGATCGGGCGCACGGTGCGCATTGAAGGCGAGATGGGCTTTAGCCTTCTGCCGGCCATCGAGATCCGCGCGGGTAATGTGTCGGTCGGCAATGCGGACGGGTTCGGCGAAGAGCCCATGGCCAGCCTGTCGGAACTGCGCCTCGGCCTCGCGCTGTGGCCACTCTTCTCCCGGCGGGTGGAGGTGGATGAGTTTGTCCTGGTGGAGCCGGTCATCCATCTCGTCCAGCGCGGCAACCAGAACAACTGGACCTTTGGGCCCGACGTTGGACAGCCTCCCGCAGGTGGTGCAGGCGATGACGGATTCCGCCGTCCGGGCGCCCTGCCCTTCGAGGCCAGCCTGCGCGATATGCGCATAGAAAATGGCCGGATACGCTTCACCGATGGCAGCGACACAACGCTCATAGACGGTCTGGACCTGTCGGTGCAGATGACAAGCCTTGATGAAGAGGCCCGTGTGCGCGCCGCGTTCAGCTATAATGGCGAGGCCTTTGCGGTGACCGCCCGGCTTGGCGGCCTGCGCCCTTTCATGGAAGGCGCCCGCACCCCGCTGGGCCTGGACGTGCGCAGCGCGCCGCTGCGGCTTGATTTCGACGGCCATGCGCTGGAAAGCGCAACGCTGGACCTTGATGGCGACGCCAGCATCCAGACCGATCTGGTGCGGCTGGCGCGCCTTGCCGGATCGCCCCTGCCTCCGGGCTCTGCCCTGCGCAGCGCAGCCGCCACGGGCCGCTTCTCCATGCGCCCCCGCCAGATCAGTTTTGCCAGTGCCCAGCTCCGCCTTGACGAGATCACCGCCACGGGCGGGCTGGATATCGATACCGGCCGCCAGCGCCCGTTCATCTCCGGCCGTCTCGACATTCCGGTGCTGGACCTGAACCCCTACCTGCCCGAAGGCAGCGCGTCGCAGGGCGGTGCAGCCGGCGGCCCGCCTCAACCAGCTCGTGTTCACGAGCTTCACGCTGCTGTTCACCCCGCTGGCTGCCCGCATGTTCGCGCGCGGGGACCGGGAGGGCATCGACACCCTCTACTGGCGGACCGCCCTGTGGCTCACGGTGCTCTCCTTCCCCGTGTTCGCCGTGACCACGTCGCTCGCGGGGCCGGTCACGGTGACCCTCTTCGGCGACCGGTACGCGAGCTCCGCCGTGCTGCTGACGCTGCTGTCGGTCGGGTACTACGCGAACGTGGCGTTCGGCTTCAACGGGCTGACGCTCAAGGTCCACGGTGCCGTCCGGTACGTGGTGATCCTCAACCTCGCCGCGGCCGCGTGCAACGTCGTCCTGAACGTGGCGCTGATCCCGCGGTACGGCGCGCTCGGCGCGGCGATCGGGACGGCGTCGACCCTCGTGCTGCACAACCTGTTCAAGCAGCTCGG
>JBJHCI010000152.1:0-5676 GCA_050485925.1 Maricaulaceae bacterium | reverse complement strand
CGCCACATCCAGCCCGTACCCTCACGGCACGGCGTGCACTGGCCGCAGCTTTCGTGCTTGTAGAAATAGCTGATACGGGCAATCGCCTTCACCACGTCGGTGGAGTTGTCCATCACGATGACGGCCGCGGTGCCGAGCCCTGATTTCACATCGCGCAGCGCGTCGAAATCCATCAGCACATCGTCGCAGATATCTTTCGGGATCAGCGGCACGGACGAGCCACCCGGAATGACGGCTTTCAGATTATCCCAGCCGCCACGCACGCCGCCCGCATAGGTATCGATCAGCTTGCGCAGCGGGATCGACATTGCCTCTTCCACATTGCACGGCGCGTTCACATGGCCGGAAATGGAGAAGATCTTGGTGCCGGAATTGTTCGGACGGCCAAACTGGAGGAACCACTCCTTGCCCCGGCGCAAAATGGTTGGCGCAACGGCGATGGATTCCACGTTGTTCACGGTGGTGGGGCAGCCATAAAGCCCGGCATTGGCCGGGAATGGCGGCTTCATGCGCGGCTGGCCCTTCTTGCCTTCAAGGCTTTCCAGAAGCGCCGTCTCTTCCCCGCAGATATACGCGCCCGCGCCGTGATGGACGTAGAGGTCGAAATCCCAGCCATGGACGTTGCCCTTGCCGATGAGTTTGGCCTCATAAGCCTCGGCAATGGCCGCTTCCAGGCGTTCGCGCTCATGCACGTATTCGCCGCGGATATAGATGTAGCAGGCATGGGCCTGCATCGCGAAGCTGGCGATGAGGCAGCCTTCGATCAGATGGTGGGGATCATTACGCATGATCTCCCTGTCCTTGCAGGTGCCCGGCTCGGACTCATCCGCATTGACCACGAGATAGTGTGGGCGCGCGCCCACTTCACGCGGCATGAACGACCATTTGAGACCCGTGGGGAAACCGGCCCCGCCGCGTCCGCGCAGGCCAGAGCCCTTCATCTCGTCGATGATCCAGTCGCGGCCCTGCTGAAGAATTTCTTTTGTGCCATTCCAGCAGCCACGACGCTTGGCGCCGGCCAGACGCCAGTCATGACGACCGTGAAGGTTCGTGAAAATCCGGTCCTTGTCCTGAAGAAGCATTAGTCAGCGTCCTTCTTGGCGGCAGGCTTTTTCGCAGCCGGTTTCTTCGCAGGGGCCTTCTTTGTCGCTGGCTTGGCAGCAGGTTTGGGTGCCGCCTTCTTCGCCGCAGGCTTTTTCGACGGCTCGCCCGCCTCATCGGCGTCAGGCGCCTTGCGGGCAGGTTTGGCCTTCTTGACCGGCTCCGGATTTTCCGTCGTCGCACTGGCTTTTGCGGCCTTGGTCGTATTGGGCAGCGCCTTGATCGGTTTGGCGCGGCTGCCGTCATAGAGCGCGGCATCGACGAGCACCGGCACTTCAGCTTCAAACGGCTCGGAGCATTTACGGCCTGTCACCGGACCCATCTCGACCGGCTTGCCAGCTGCCAGATCATCGAGGATCGCGTTCAGCGCTTCGCCGGTAAGGTCCTCATAGTAGAAATCGCCATCCTTGTTGGATATCTGCACCATGGGCGCGTTCGAACACGCGCCAAGGCATTCCACCTCTTCCCAGGAGAACTTACCATCGGCGCTGACATTGCCGCGCCCCTTCTTGCCAATGCGGCTTTCGCAAACGGCCTTGAGGTCATCGGACCCGCGCAGCCAGCACGGCGTGGTGCCGCATACTTGGATCAGGTGTTCGCCCACCGGCTCCAGATTGAACATGGTGTAGAAGGTCGCGACCTCGTAGACGCGGATATAAGGCATCTCGCAACGCTCCGCGATTTCGCGCAGGGCCGGCTCGGATACCCAGCCCTCCTGCTTCTGGGCCAGCCAGAGCAGCGGAATGACGGCCGAGGCTTTCCGGTCGCCTGGATACTTGTTCATCCAGAACGCAATCTTCTTCTCGCTTTCCTTTGAAAACGTGAAGCTTTCCGGCTGCTGCTCAGCGGTCGCAAGACGGCGCACGCTCATCCCGGCTACCCTTCCCTTATGAAGTCGACGCGCGCGATCACATCATCGCGCACGGTGTAGATGACAACGAGATCGACAGGCGCGGACTTGCTCCGGCCTTCCAGCCAGACGCGCTCATGGTCGATCACGCGAGAGCCGATGACCGCGCGGTGCACGGCGATGGCTTCAAGCCCTTCAGACCTGAAACGCTCGGCATAGCGCGCCCGGAAAGCCTCCTGCCCTTTCAGGCCCAGCACGCCCGGAAACTCATAGACTTCCACATCATCGGCAAAGCAGGCGCAGAACGCGTCCAGATCGCGCGCATTGTAAGCGGCGAGCTGGCGTTCCGCCACGAATGCCGGGCTAATAGCGGCCTCAGCGATGACATGGGCGGCGAGCATTACCGATCGACCTCCCCGAACACGATGTCGAGCGAGCCGAGAATGGCCGACACATCGGCCAGCATATGGCCCTTATTGAGGTGATCCATGGCTGCAAGGTGAGCAAAGCCCGGCGCGCGTATCTTAACCCGGTAGGGCGTGTTGGTACCGTCAGCGACCAGATAGACGCCGAACTCTCCCTTGGGCGCTTCAACGGCCGCGTAACAATGCCCTTCGGGCACATGTATGCCTTCGGTGTAGAGCTTGAAGTGGTGGATCAGCGCTTCCATGGAGCGCTTCATTTCGGCACGGCGCGGCGGCGCGAACTTGGTATCTGTCGGCAGCACCTCGCCCTGGTTTTCAGGTTTCGAGAGCCATTCGCAGCATTGCTGCATGATCTTGCACGACTCGCGCATCTCCTCCATCCGGACAAGATAGCGGTCATAGCAATCGCCGTTCTTGCCGATAGCGATCTTGAAATCGAGCTCGTCATAGACCTCGTAGGGCTGCGCACGGCGCAGATCCCAGGCCATGCCCGAGCCGCGTACCATCACGCCGGAAAAGCCCCAAGCGAGCGCGTCTTCCTTCGACACCACGCCGATATCGGCATTGCGCTGCTTGAAGATGCGGTTATCGGTCAGAAGCGCGTCGATATCATCCAGCGCCTTGGGGAATTGCTCGCACCATGTGGCGATATCATCGACCAGTTCCTGCGGCAGGTCCTGATGCACGCCGCCGGGCCGGAAATAGTGCGCGTGCAGGCGGGCACCCGACGCACGCTCATAGAAGATCATCAGCTTTTCGCGCTCTTCAAAGCCCCAGAGCGGCGGGGTGAGCGCGCCAACATCCATGGCCTGCGTGGTGACGTTCAGCAGGTGATTGAGGATGCGGCCGATCTCGCAATAGAGCACCCGCACATACTGGCCGCGCTTGGGTACCGGGATGCCCGCCAGCTTCTCGATCGCGAGGCAGAAGGCGTGCTCCTGGTTCATCGGCGCGACATAGTCGAGCCGGTCGAAATAGCCGATGCCCTGCAGATAGGTTTTATGCTCCAGCAGCTTCTCGGTGCCGCGATGCAACAGGCCGATATGCGGGTCCACGCGCTCTACGACCTCGCCATCCAACTCCAGCACCATGCGCAGCACGCCGTGGGCGGCCGGGTGAACGGGGCCGAAATTGATGGTGAAATTGCGGATGTCCTTGGCGGCGGACGTGTCGGTCACAGCGGCGCACCTCCGTGCGAGAGCGGGTAGCCAATTGCGAATAGCGAGTAGCAAGCCGGTTCCGGCGTCTGGTGTATGAAGCGGCGCGTGGCGATGGTCATATCTTTTCCTGCAGCTTCCTGATCATTGAGCGCAACATCCGTCCGATTTCGTCCGAGAGTTCCAGAAGAGGCGCAACGTCGGATTCAACGGCCAGCCCGGTTCTCTCTGAAAGCAGCAGGTGCGTCTCCAACTCTTTCAGCGACCCTTGCGCGATGCGCAGATACTGAATGAAGCTTTTCGTCTGCTCCCGGCCATGCCCTTCGGCGATATTGGCCGGTATCGACGAGGCTGACCGTCGAATTTGCGAGGTCAGACCAAAAACTTCGTCTTTCGGGAAAGCAGCGGTCACAGCGTAACACGCCACTGCGAGATCCATCGCCTTCCGCCAGATCAGCAAGTCCCTGTATGAGTTTATAACCGTTTCGAAGCCTCCCTTTCCTACTCGCTACTCACTATTTTCTACTCACTCACCGCGCTTTCTCATCACCGGGCAGCACCAGCTTCGCGCCTTCCCAGGGTGAGAGGAAATCGAAGTCGCGATATTCCTGAACAAGGTTCACCGGCTCGTAGACAACGCGCTTCTGCGCCTCGTCATAGCGGGTCTCGACAAAGCCGGTGAGCGGGAAGTCCTTCCTCAGCGGGAAGCCCTCAAACCCGTAATCGGTAAGGATCCGGCGCAGGTCCGGATGGCCGTCGAAGACGACGCCATACATGTCGAACGCCTCGCGCTCGAACCAGTTGGCGGCCGGGTAGATGTCCACCACGCTGTCGACAGTTGTGTCTTCGGCAACCGTCAGCAGCACCCGGATGCGGGTATTATGGTGCATGGAAAGTAAATGGTAGACGACGTCAAAGCGGTCAGACCGCGAGGGCCAGTCGACCGCGCAGATATCGATCAGCGTGGTGAAGCGGCAGCTCTGGTCATCGCGCAGGAAGGTCAGAACCTTGACCACCCGGTCGCGATGAATGTGCAAGGTCAGCTCGTTGTGCGTGATGACATGCTCACGCACGTCTTCGCTCAGCGCATCAGTGATGTGCGCGGCGAGTTCTGAGAGGGTGTCTGGCTTGCTCAAGGGGTAGCTCGCAGGGTTGAAACGGGTGGACTAGCGCTCGATCGTGCCTTCCCGGCGGATCTTCTTCTGAAGCTGGAGAATGCCGTAGACCAGCGCCTCGGCGGTCGGCGGGCAGCCCGGCACGTAGATGTCGACCGGCACGATCCGGTCACAGCCACGTACCACCGAGTAGGAATAGTGGTAATAGCCGCCGCCATTGGCACAGCTGCCCATGGAAATGACGTAGCGGGGCTCGGGCATCTGGTCGTAAACCTTGCGCAGGGCTGGCGCCATCTTGTTGGTGAGCGTGCCCGCCACGATCATCACGTCGGACTGACGGGGCGAGCCGCGCGGCGCAGCGCCGAAGCGCTCCAGATCGTAGCGCGGCATGGCCGCCTGCATCATTTCGACGGCACAGCAGGCCAGACCGAACGTCATCCACATCAGCGAGCCGGTGCGCGCCCAGGTGATGAGATCATCGGCGCGCGCAACCAGAAAGCCCTTGTCGGCCAGCTGATCGGACAGCCCGTCAAAGAACGGGTCGTGCTTTTTCGGATCATAGGCCGGCACGCCGGTGCGGGCGGCGGACAGAGCGGGAGCGGAGGGGTTCGCCATAATCGCTTACTCCCAGTCGAGGGCGCCCTTGCGCCACTCATAGATGAAGCCGACCGTCAGCACGGTCAGGAAAACCATCATCGACCAGAACGCGAAGATATTGCCCTCATAGATCGGGAATATCCACGGGAAGAGGAAGGCCACTTCCAGATCGAAGATGATGAACAAGATCGCCACCAGATAGAAGCGGACGTCGAACTTCATGCGCGCATCTTCAAAAGCGTTGAAACCGCATTCATAGGTGGAGACCTTCTCCGGGTCAGGATCGCTGGGCGCTAGAACGGCCGCCGCCACGATGAACCCGATCCCCATGGCCAGCGCGATGGCAAAGAAGATCAGAACGGGAAGGTATTCCAGAAGTACCGCGTCCATGGTCCGCCCTGGCTCAGCTTGTCAGCCCCGGTGAGCAGGCA